>JAILHX010000023.1 GCA_024695565.1 Saccharofermentans sp.
CATAGCCCTGCATTCGCTTCATTCTCGCGATAGCATCGCATGCGAGAGTCGAATAGCAATGTCCGATATGCGGATTGCCCGACGGATAATAGATCGGTGTCGTGATGTAGAATGTCTTCTTTTCTGCCATGATGTTCCTCCCCGCGCGTATATTATTTTAATAGGTGCGCGTAATTAAATGATTATAGTGATTAATCAGGTTGTTTTCAAGAAGTTACTCTGGTCAGCTGCCTCATTGGCCGGGACCTGATTTTCGAGAACATGTGATCCGGACTACCTGCGGGCATACCCCTAAACGGTCAAAAAAGAGGGCAAAAAGGGCAAAAATCGCCTATTTCTACCCCTTTTCATATCGTTTTACAGGCATTTAGGACATAAAGGATTTTTGCGAACAAGTCCCAACTTTTCCAAAACGCAAGATATGCCGGCTGCAGGAGATTATAATGGACTTACTTCTACCGGGAGGTGACTTGAAATGGCTGCAAACATCAGGCAGGATCTGAAGTCCAGATATGCCATGATCTCCCAAAGCATTCCTAACATCGAGCATAAGATCCGGTGTCTGCCGGAGGGCCGCATCAGGGTCAAATATCAAAACGGCAAAGCTTATTACTATCATGTCGGAATTCTTCCTAGAGACAGGTACTTAAGCAGCGAAGACGCCGTCCTCATTGGAGAGCTTGTTCAGAAACGTTACCTTCAATCAGTCTTAAAAGAAGCGAGGAATGAATTGTCAGCACTGGAGAAGATTCAGGAGATCTACCCTGAAACGCTCGCAGAAGATGTGTTTGACAATCTTCCGGACTCTCGAAAAAAGTATGCAACTCCAATATTTACTTGTGACGAAGCATATGTCCAGAAATGGCTGTCCATCCCCTATAAGCGGAAACCTATTAAGAAGGGCACCCCGACTTTTAAAATTCTCAAGGGTGACCTGGTGCGTTCTAAGTCAGAAGTCATAATCGCAGACAGGCTGTGGGCGAAAGGAATACCCTATAAATACGAATGCCCGCTTAAGGCAGGTGATATAATTATTCATCCGGACTTCACGATCCTGAGAATGAGCGACAGGAAGATCGTCTACCATGAACACTGCGGGAGAATGGACGATCCTTCATACACCGATGACTTGTTATACAGAGTAAATCTATACTCCCAGGAGAAGATCTATATCGGTGACAGGCTGTTTTTCACATTCGAATCATCTACAAGGCCCCTCAATACAGATTGCCTTGATGACTTCATCAATACTAACTTCAGGTAAAACTTATAATTCGGACGCGATCTTATAGGCTTCCTTCTTGTTCATGCCGGTGAATTCGGATACTACGTTGGAGATGTCCTTGGATGACATGCCCTTGTCCTTAAGAAGCGCTATAAGCTTTTCAGGATCGCCGGAAGCCATAGAAGCCGCGGAAGCCTTCTGTTCAAGGGGTTCAAGGCACAGACAGAATTCGCCCCTAGGCTCTGTATCCTTATAGTAATCAACAGCTTCAGATACAGTCATGCGGAGGACTTCTTCGTATTTCTTCGTAAGTTCACGGCAGATGGCAAGT
This sequence comes from Saccharofermentans sp., assembly GCA_024695565.1. The sequence continues at coordinate 1,557 of JAILHX010000023.1, forward strand.
TTCCTATCGCCGAAGCCGGTGTCTAAAAGCTCATCAAGGAGCTTTCTCAAGCGGTGAGGCGCTTCATAGAGCACGATGGTCTCGCCTATAGAACACAGCGCCTTTAGGCGTTCACGCCTCTTCGAGCCCTCCGACGGAAGAAAACCTTCGAAGTGGAAATAGCGCGTATCAAGTCCGGAAATACTCAAAGCCGCAGTAACTGCAGATGGACCCGGAATAACGGATATCTCTATTCCATTCTCAGATGCAAGCAGAGCTAGGTCTGCGCCGGGATCGCTGATTGCGGGCATTCCGGCATCCGATACCTGGGCAACGTTCAGACCCTGCTTAAGAAGATCGATTATTCCGTTGCCGCTGGCAGACTTGTTGTGCTCGTGGTATGAGATCAGGCGCTTGCCGGTGATGCCGAGGCCTGACAAGAGGATGCCTGTAACACGGGTGTCTTCGCAGGCAATGACGTCAACGTTTTCGAGCACTTCGCATGCTCTGGGAGACATATCTTCAAGATTTCCTATTGGTGTACCGACTAGATAAAGCAATCCGTATGTTCCTCCTCGTATATGTGAATGGCGCGCGCAGTCAGATAGCCTGTGCCTTCCTCGTTGATGAAGAGCGGCGGCAGGACTTTGAACTCTGCATTGGGCGAGCCTTTCTTCCCTGCTATCAAGGCCAGAAAGGCATTCTTCGATTCATTGGCATGGACCGTAAGAAGCCTTACCGGCGTTATCTTATATTTTGAATACAGCGAAAAGCACTCGGGCACTCTTTCAGGGCTGATGCACATGACCGCAAAACCGCCGCTCGTTCTGGTCCTCAAAGATTGTACTCTTATAAAGTCTTCAAGTCCTCCCTGCTCAGAGAACCTGGCGCAGGCTTCGTGCTCGGATTTAACAGACCTATCCGTAACTGAACCTTTGGTCCCGTCGTAAAACGGAGGGTTCATGAATACCACGTCGTATGCCTTGTTCTTCAGTTCCGCAGGTAAGTCTCTAAGATCGCAGTTATAAGCGCTGATGCGGGACTCTAAGTGATTCAGACGGATATTCTCACAGAACACTTTAAAGGCAAGTTCGACGATCTCAACACCGTCAACATGCGCATTTTTGCAGCGCGCGGAAGCAAGGATGGATGCGCCGCCGGTTCCGCTGCCTAATTCGAGCATCTCACAGGGTCTGCCCGTACGCACAAACGATGCTGCAAACCATGCCAGCAGAACGCTTGCGGTATCAAGCTTATAGCAGTCTTTATGCTGAAGGAGCTTAAGGCCGTCGCGCCCGAGATCTTCGGCAGTGACAGATATGCCGTCTATGTTTACTGCTGCATCAGACAAGTGAATCAAACCATCCGTAATTTATTTTCAGAAACATTATACTCCTGCACACCTGACATTACTTGGTGAGCATGCTGTCGTTTCTTAAGCGGATGAGCCTGTTCTTCAAACTCGTGAAGTGCGTATCGCACGAGTGCTTTTTCTCGATATACTCCTTGAGGTCTCTTCTAAGAATCATTAATTCCTTGCGCTCCAGGCTCTGATCTGAGGATTTGACGGAAGCATAAACGCGCTCTTTTGCTTCATAGTCGCCGATCTGTTTTTGGGTTATGGCGACCTTGTGGTCAGCAGCAGAGCAGTCAACAAGCCCCGTCAGGAGATTATTCAGCTCGTCGAAATACGTTTTATCTTCCGGCAAAGCCTGTTCACCTGATTCTTTGACCAGCATCTGGATCCTCTTGATCCCTGAGGTAGTCAATTCATCGGCGGTCTTTATGCCGCTTATGTTCGTCCATCTGCCCTTACAGAGAATGCGTCCTAACAGCGCTTCGAAATTAGAAGGATCAGCCATGAGGATATTGGTAAACCTCTGCTCGGCGTCTGAATAGTTACCGTTGTTCATTGCATTTAGCGCTTTCTCAAGAGGCAGTCCGAAGAACAGGGAGATTCCGTACGCAACGCCGCAGGAATTACATTCATAGACTCTCTTCTCGTTATTGAGTGCGAGACTTGCGCCGCACTTGGCGCAAAGTACAGTCCTGGAAGGATCTGCGACTACATCGTCCTGAGGTTCTGCAGGAGCCGTATCTCCGGTACCCTCAGTCTCATCTTTGTCTTTGCCGCACTCAGCCTGGATCGCCAGTAGGTTAGCGTATTCTTCCGCATACTTTTCCTTTATCTCTTCTATCTTGTTACCGGCTACCATGTTCTCGGTCGCGCCGATCTTTACGGTCTCGTTCAAAGGTGTCATCAACTTGTTGGCTTTGATATTAAAACTGATCAGATATCCCACGTATAACAAGACCTCGAAAACAGTCATGATAAGCAACGCCCAAAAGGATTCGGAGTCTGCCTGAAGAAATCTGACAAAGCCGCCGATTATGCTCAACACCATACAAAGAATAAATGCCCTTGTAGTAAACTTGCGTGTCTTTCTCATACGCTCTAAGGCAGAAGCAGCGCTCTTGAACTTTCCCTTGTCCGCATCTGCCTTAACGACATAAAGTTCATTCTGCACTGTCTTTATGTCACTGACCAGCCCTGCCAGTTCGCTAAGCTTGCCAAAATAAAGAGCTTCAGCGCCGTCAGATCTGTCTGCTGCATTCTCGATAACTTTTTTTACGGAAGATATATTGTTCTTCTTGAAGCTGTCGGGATTACCGAGCCACTCAGGCGAAGATATGCCCGCTTCACATAAGACCAGTCCTCTGAGGGCCTCAAAATTCTCAGGATAATGCTCAAGGATAGCGTTGTACTTATCCCTGGCAGCGACAAAATCACTTTGCGCAAGGCACGCAGAAGCCTGGGCGAATAATTCATCACCGTGGAAATCCGCTGCATCAAACTTGGTTCCGCAAAAAGGACAGTCAAAATAAGCCTGATCTGAATCGAAGATCAATACGCCGGCACATTTTGAACAGGTATAACTCTTAAGAAAAGCCATGGAACAATTACCCCTTATTCATTCCAATAACCAAACCCCATTAATAAGATATTATCAGATTTCAGACTTTTGTTAAAGATTTTTTACTTCATAAGAATACATACAAAAACAACGCGCTCTCCCAAGAAGAGAACGCGTTGCAATTTGCTAATCGAATTTAACGACTTACGTTATCAGCCTTCAGCGATAGCACCAACAGGGCAAGAAGCTTCGCAAGCACCACAGCCTACGCAAACATCTGCATCGATGTTGTACTGTGTATCACCCTGAGAGATTGCACCAACAGGGCAACCATCAGCGCAAGTACCGCAAGATACGCAAGCGTCAGAAATTACAAATGCCATAATAATTATCCTCCTATTCGAGTAGTGACTTGATTATTTCACAAATCGCAGTTTTCAACAAGTACAATAAAGGGCGATTTGTAAAAATCACCCTTTTGACGCCTTTTTTATGGTCATATATTGCGACATCCGTCGAAAACCTTATTCTTCGGTATCTTCGATGTCCTCAAAGTCTTGATTTGCTTCATTCTGCCTGTTATTGCCCTGGCTGACTTTGGCTTCCTTGGCAGCGTTCTTCTTTACCATATCGTGGTTTAACGCCTCGAGATCTTCCCATGAGAACTTCTCGATCTCTGTGTCAGTCTCTGTTACAAACTTGACTGACAATGTCTCTTCAATAAAGTTAACGTCAGTTACAACACCCATTCCCACAGGTGTTCTGACGCGTGCGCCGACATCAGGAAGTCTTCTGTGCGCATCATCATAAGCTTCTTTCTCAAACTGCAGGCAGCACATGAGCCTTCCGCAGGCACCGTTGAGCTTGCCGGGATTAAGAGACAGCCCCTGGGATCTGGCGAGCTTTAAGTTAACAGGTGCAAAGTGGTTAAGGAAAGAACAGCAGCAGAGCTCTCTTCCGCACATACCGATACCGCCGACAAGCTTTGCCTGGTCTCTGGAACCGATCTGTCTTAATTCGATCCTCGTACGGAACGTGTATGCCAGGTCCTTAACGAGTTCTCTGAAGTCGACTCTGCCGTCAGCCGTAAAGAAGAACGTAAGCTTCTTGCCGTCAAAAGAATATTCGGAATCAACAAGGTTCATCTCGATGCCTCTTGCGGCGATGAGCTCTTTACACTTGAAGAAAGCTTCCTTCTCTTTGGCACAGATATCGTAGTACTTATCGAGTTCCTTCTCGGAAGCTATGCGCTTAATGGAAGGCAGTTCCTCGCTTGTCTCCTCGGCATACGGTTCCTGGGCTACGAATGCTATTTCTTCCCCGAGTTCGGTATCGATCATGACAGCATCGCCAAGGCTTAATGCCAAGCCGTCGCAGCGGAATCTCAAGGTGACACCGGCATCTCTTGTTCTTAAGTTTACGATCTTCATTTTTTAAGCTCCTCATGTATCCGGAGAAGCATCGCTGAAACGGAGGCATCAAAATTGGAATTGACTTCCAGTGCCCTTAAAAATGTGTTTACCGCTTCGGTGCATCTTCCGAGTTTAAGTGTTGTTATCTGTTTATTTGAGGCAACGAAGCTCTCGATAGCCTCACGGTCCAATTCGTTATTGATCTTACGGCAGTCAGGATAGTTGATAAGCCTTCCCGCGTCATCAAGGAACAGGAGTATCGCAGAAGCAATTATCTTCGCGTCATCCTTAAAGCCCGTCAGTACTTCGACATAGTCCTCGAGAACGTCGATGTATGAACTCGTGGGAATGGCGATCATTATGCTGTTGATCTCATGTCTTAAGCTTACGCCGGAATCTTCCCTCGCAAGCTCTATAGCTTTGCCGGGTATCCTGCCGCTGTTATATACAGCGCTCTTTATCTTCGAATCTTCTAAATCGGGACAATTAGCCCTAACGATCTCTTCCAGTTCTTCATCGGAATAAGGATCGAGCTTGATCTCGGTGACCCTCGACATGACCGTATCAAGAACTGCGTCAGTATTGGAACTTGTGAGGATGAATACGACATCTTTCTTAGGTTCCTCCAATGACTTGAGCAGAGCGTTCTGGCTCTCAACGCCAAGATAATCGAAGTCGATTATGAATGTCTTGGTCCTGGCGAACTGGGGCTTTAAGTAAGACTCCGCAACGACGTTATCCTTGATGAAATCGACCTTGACGTTCTTAGTCTCTGAAGGCTCATAAACCCTCGTAACGTCAGGTGTCGTGAAGTTATCAAAATACTTGCAGTTACTGCAGACTCCGCAAGCACCGTCAGGACCTGCGTCATTACACATCAGGGCCTTCGCAAACTCTTCTGCGATGAGCCTCTTGCCCGAACCTTTAGGACCTGAGAGCATGTAAGCCCCGCTGCCGCGCCTTACAGCTTCTGCAGCGAGTCTTAGCTTTATCTGCTTCTGTCCTGTTATATTCGAGAAAGCCACTAGATCTTCCCTTCCAATGTGTCCTTTATCTGCTCGAAAATCTCGTCTATGCCGAGTGTTGCATCGATAGTGACGATGCGTCCTTCGGAATTGGCAGCGAGTGCTATGTATCCGCTTCTTACGTCTTCCTGGAACTTAAGTCCTGCAAGCTCGATGCGGTCAGATGCTTCGCCGCGCCTGCCTCTTCTCTCGAGCGCTTCTTCGGCGCTGATATCGAAGAAGAAAGTGATATCGGGCTTAAGACCTCCTGTAGCAGCCATGTTGAGGTCTGATACGAAGTCCATGCCCATTCCTCTTGCCATTCCCTGGTATGCGGAAGATGAATCGAAGAAACGGTCGCAAAGAACGATCTTGCCCTCATCTAACGCTGGTCTGATGACCTCGTCTGTGATCTGCGCTCTTGCAGCCTCGAACAGAAGAAGTTCTGTTCTCGCGGTCATCTGTGTGTTCTTCTTATCAAGAAGGATCTCCCTGATGCGCTCACCGATAACGGTGCCGCCCGGTTCCCTGACAAAGATGAACTCTTTGCCGATCCCTTCGAGGTAATTCCTGAGCAGTTCGCACTGGGTGCTCTTGCCGCACCCGTCGATACCCTCAAAAGTAATGAATATGCCCTTCATCATCAGTTGAGATTAATATTCTTGAGAGATGCGATCTCAAGATATATTTCCTTAGTGATTCTGGCGTTATCGCTTCTGATGTCGTCAATGGTCTCAACCTTCTTGACGGTCTTGGCGACTTCGGGATCTATCTCTCTGGGGCGCTTGTTCTTAGGCTTGCGCTCCTGGTCGAAGTGCTTCCTCTTCTCGCCGCCGCCCTGATTATCGCGCTTGAACTTATTGTTCTGTTCGCGGTTCTGTTCACGGCCCTGTCTGCCCTGAACCTTGTTGACCTTGTTGCCTTCAGACTGGATCTCGGCATTATCGCCTCTCTTGTTATCGTAACCGCCCTGGCGCTGGCCGTTATTCCTTCTTCTGTGATTGGAATTACGGTTATTATTTCTTCTTGAATCCTGCTTAGATGAATCAAATCTCTGGCGCTTGTCTCTGCCCTGGTCGTTATTACGATTATCCGGCTGCTGTACGCCTGAATTGTTCTCTGACATAAATCTCTCCATCCTTCCTATATTGACGCTTCATTATAAACTCTGAACCCTGATAACTCAATTAGCCGCGCTTCTGATATAAGGACACTTCCTTGTCGTCAGGGTGTTCCTGTCCCACTTCTTTAAGTTCCCTGAGCGGCACGGTAACAAAAGACCTCAGATACCACCTCGGATGGGGGACCGTGAGCTCCGGCTTCATTATCACCCTGTCGCCGTAGAATATGATGTCTATATCGATAGTCCTCGGGCCCCAGTGAACCTCTCTCGTCCTGTGAAGATCGTTTTCGATAACATGAATCTTATCTAAGAGATCAAACGGATCGATATCAGTATAGAAGCCTACGCATGTATTGAGGAAATACGGCTGGTCCTCAAGACCAACGGGCTCAGTCTCATAGATCGAAGCGAGCTTCAGTTCTCCCACGCCCGGGATCGCCCTCAATGCATCCTCAGCAGCGAGGATATTGGCTTCCCTGTCGCCTAAGTTGCTTCCGATCGAGAGGATGACGAATTCCTTCCGGCTTCTCTCAATGGTGATCTCCATGGTATCAAATGTACCGTTAATGGGAGCCTCAGGCTTGGATACTGTAACGGTGACTTTTGCGATCCTGTCATCAGATTCAAGGACTGCATCAGATATCTTCTGTGCAAGGCACTCGATGAGATTGCCTTTGTCATCATTAACGATATTGCCCGTAATCTCATAGATCCTGGAATAGTCGATCGTGTCGGATAATTCGTCTGTGTAACAGCCCTTTATCCTGTCTGCGAAAATATCCAGCGATACTATGAACGTCTGACCGTTCTGCTTCTCGAAGTCAAAGCAGCCGGTATGTCCTTCAAATTCCATTCGAGATAAAGTTATCTTATCCAATTCCCGTTATCCTTTCGAAAACTCAGAGGTTAGCAAATGCGTAGAACGAACTGTCAAACGTATCGAGCACCATTCTGGACTGCGCAACGTTATGTACCCTGACCATGGAAGCACCGAGGGAAGCAGCCGTAAATGAGAGTCCTGCGGTAGCGTAATCAAGCTGTGCTTCGGTTGCCTGATCTCCGCCTGCGAAAACACGCGCATAACGCTTCCTCGAAGCCGCATAAAGAACGGGGTGCTTACCCTGGAAACCGAGCGGGAGAATTGCACTTGTAAGCTCGGCATCCTCAATTCTCGTCGTGCCGAATCCGATGCCGGGATCGGTCATGATCATGTCGTCCGTCATGCCTGCATTCTTAGCAATCTCAATGCTCTCGGTAAGTTCCCTGATGGCGCGCCTGCTGATTGATTCGTACGGGATCTGTTCATCACCTTTTGTTCTTTTGTTGAACATTAAGATGGCGCCGCATCCGCTGTCTGCTACGACCTTTGCCATGTCAGGATCGCCCAAAAAGCCCGTGATGTCGTTGATGATATCGCACCCTGCAGTGATAGCTTCCTTAGCAGTCCCGGACTTAAACGTGTCGACTGAAAGAGGGATATCAAAGCGGTTTCTGATAGCTTCAAGTGAAGGCATCAATCTCTCGAGTTCTTCTTCCGCGGTGATGGGGGAAGAATCAGGTCCCGTTGCTTCAGCACCGAGATCGATACAGTCAGCGCCTTCCCTGACCATTTGGGCACATCTGTCGACTGCCGAATCAACATCGGTATATCTTCCGCCGTCTGAGAATGAATCAGGCGTCAGATTAAGGATGCCCATTATGAGTGTCTTCTTGCCGGTCTCAATAGTGCGGTTGCCGCACCTGTAAATACCGCTGAATCTTCCGTCGGTTGCATTCATTAAAAATCTCTCCCTTACATGCCCGGACGCTGTCTGTTGATCAGCGCGAGAGCTTCATTCCTTGTTCTGATATCGGATCTGCATCCGCCGCGCATGGCGGAAGTAACTGTCTTTGAACCGGGCTTTCTGATGCCTCTCATGGTCATGCAGAGGTGCTCGGCTTCGAGAACGACACAGACTGATCTCGCATCAACAGCCTTCTCAATGGCATCGGCGATCTCTGATGTGAGCTTCTCCTGAAGCTGCGGCTTTCTTGATAATGTATCCACGATCCTGGCAACCTTGGACAGGCCGAAGATCTTGCCGTCACGCGGAATATAAACCACGTGCGCTTTGCCGTGGAAAGGAAGCAGATGATGTTCGCACATGGAATAGAACGGAATGTCGCCTATAAGGATCATCTCGTCATTGCCTTCGCCGTGGAAGACCTTGATGTCCTTATTGATATCCCTGTGAAGTCCCGCGAAGACTTCAGCATACATTCTTGCAACTCGCTGAGGTGTCTCCTGAAGGCCTTCCCTGTCAGGATCTTCACCGATCGCCTCGAGGATCTGTCTTACCGCGCCCTCGATCTTGGGAAGATCCATGTTCTTGCGGCTCTCCTCGGGTATTGAGTTGTCATTGGCGTAATCGTACATCTGTTTCTCCTTCAAACTTAAAGATACTTTTTCCTGTATTCCATGGGAGTCATGCCCATCTGCTTTCTGAACGCAACATTGAATCTCTGAGGTGACGAGAATCCTGACTGCAGTGAGATCGCAGATACCTTGATCTCATTGTTCTGCAGGAGCTTGCATGCTTTCTCGATCCTCTTCTTCATCAGGTAATTCATAGGGCTTATTCCCGTCTCGTCTCTGAAAGCACGTGTGAAGTAACCCTGGCTCAGATAAACATAAGTTGCAGCCTCGGATACGGTTATTCCCTGATCGAAGTTCTCGTCCATGTACTGCTTGGCGATAGCAACGAGTTCTTTTGCCTTGCCGTTCTTAACACTGAGGCTCTCTTCCCATTCGCTTCTTAATGCTCTTGAGAGGATGATCATGAGCTCTACGGTAAGAGTGTGGACCATCAGATCCTTTGCGTAACGGCTCTCGGACTGTTCTGTGATTATGCGCTCTGCGAGTTCGTTGATCTCCTTCTTCTCATGACCCTTGATCACGAAGAAAGGAAGTCTTGTCATCTCGTTATCTTCAGTGATGCCTAAGTCTGCAAACTTCAAAAAGCTCTCGAGCGTTATTTTCGCGAGCGAACCCGGGATGGAAACACTGGGGCCCGCATTCTTGTTCCTGGCTTCTTTGTTCTGGGCTTCCCTGCCTGACTCCTTGGTGAGCTTGAGATCAGAAGTATCGTGGACAAAACCGAAGTAGAGATTGAGCATGTCGGCCTTCTCACTCTTGATGATGAGCTTGTGCCTTACAAGAGGTCTTATAACGACGACAGAACCCTTGGTGAGCTGTATCGTCTCACCGCCTATTACTGCTTCGATCTTACCTTCACGGAGACAGAGCAGCTCATGTGAATTGTGCATACTCTCATCAGGGAGCGAATCCTTGGTATCGTAGGAGTGTTCAAGACCTTCGATGACTATCGGTACAGAACCCTCGGATAAGAAGACGTCATCTTCGATAGCAGATAGAAGCTTGTTTGCCATTTGCTGATCCTCTCTTAGATAAAATTGATCGCGTCGATATAGATCTCGCCGTTACGTTCTTTGTCCTCAATATAGATCCTCAGACTGTTGAGTCTGATAGGTCCGTCTTCGGAATAATCCAGCGTGATCGTCTGCCATGTGAGCTGCTGCTTGATCTCCGCCTCGCCGAAGTCTTCCACGATGAGCTTTTTCTTCTTCTGGTCGGGGTTGAAGATCGACAGCTGGATCCTGGATCTTCCGTATATCTCGATGGGCGCGAAAAGCGATGCGTACTCGAGGCACGGTTCGAATCCGTACAAAGACTTGTCGGTCTCATATCTGATCCTCAGGGATGCGCTTCCCGTGAGCTTATGGATGTTGTCCTGCGAGATTATTCCCTTGCCCTTGAATGTTCTGTAGATCTCAAGAGTCTCAAACTCGGAATCTGGCGTTCTCTTGCCTACGAACTCCAAACAGTCACAGTGAGTGAAGCTTAAGTCAGGTGCAAAATATGCAGGATCCCTGTCGAATCTGAAAGGCAGGATAGGAAGATCCTCGCCGTTCTTCAGTGTCGCATCGTGCGGGAAAGGCGTGAAGCCGTATGTGATGGATGTCGGTTCTTCGATATCGTCTCTCCAAACCATTACGCACATGCCGTAAAGGCTCTTGGCATGCGCGGGATAGAATATGCGGTCTTCGCCTGCAACTGCAAATCCGGTGATCTCGCCTGTCGCATCGGCACTGTTAAGACCTGAATTAAGATTGCTGAATCTGATGATCCTCTTGTTGCCTGCGATCTCGATATCGTTAGGCTCAGGTGAAGACTTGCTCATCTTTGGTGAGAAGTGCGTTCCCAGAGCGATCGTTGCAAGTCTTAAGCCTAAGATAAAACTGATCGTCTTATCGGGCAGGAGCATGTCGTGCATGCTTACGATT
>JAILHX010000084.1 GCA_024695565.1 Saccharofermentans sp.
TGCCATGTTGATGCCGGTGCTGACTTCTTGTAAGTCAGGTAAGCTGGGAAGCAATGTAGTAAAAGCAGATGACCCCTGGTTTGAAACGACCAGGTTCGAACTTGCTCATGACCTCGGACAGTATGACTCGCTCGGCGCTTCGTATGAAATATGTGCGAACAATGACAACGTGTTTTTCCTGTATTGCTTTTCCAAAGATTTGTGGGCTACCTCGAAAACAGTTATCGATACTTATGATTTCGATGGCAATAAGGTTAACCGTACTTATGTATCGTATCCCGATGATGTTAAGATCGCTCAAATCTATACTCTTCATGCGGATCCTGAAGGAAAAACCATCAATGCGGTAGTTGATCTCTGGTCTGATACTGAATATGGTCCGACGTTTATAGATATAGATACTGAGACCGGAGAGGTATCAAACATTAAGAGGATCATTAATGATGAGACTAAGATGGTAATAAAAGAATACGGCTATATGTTTTTCTCCAATGCGGGATCTTATTTTTTGGCGTTTTCGAGGATCCCGCGTAGTATCAGTGGTACTGATACTCCATATCAACTGTTATTGTTCAGGGACTCTGAGTTTGTATGTGAACTTGATGTGTCTACTACGAACATCAGAGAGTTTTATGACGGCTTCTCGATAGATGAATCTGCAAATTCACTGTATGTGGCAGGACTTGAAGATGCTGATAATGTGAGTGCGGAATTCGATTTGCAGACAGGAGCGCTTAAGAGCAAAACTTCTTTTGCGGAGATGGGTGATAATAAAATCAATTTTTCTGAATATACTGCAACTTCTGATGGCGATATGTGTAAGATGGATTCTCTCGGAAATGTCATGAAGATCAATCTAAGCACCATGACTCCTGTGACGATGGTTGAAAACAGCTGGTACAATCCGCTTTTTCATCAGGTAGCCACAGGTGATGAGACATTTAGTGACCGTTATTATAATTCCAAGATCTTAAGCAGTAATGAAGACAGAACTGTCATCCATGAAGTAGAAGTTTTATTTTACGGAATAGACGATTACAGCCGCTCAGAATACATTACGGTAATCTCGAGAGTTGATACGAATCCGAATGCGGGCAAAGAGATAATCGAATTGGCACTTCCGCCTAATTCGGTCATATCAGAATATCTGGCAAAAGCCATATATGAATTTAATAGGACAGATGATGAATACCTGATCAGAATATGGAGCAAGTATAATACCGGATTGACAATAGGCAGAACGCTTGCAGCGGTCAGCGAGGATGACCAGAAAATCTATGAGATGATACAGGACCTCAAAGGCGATGAGGCTCCTGACCTTGCCATAAGCATCCAGCAGAATTATGCGATGCGTGACGATGTCTTTATGGACATGACCGGATTCCTTGACCAGGAAATTCTGGACAAGCAGTTCACCAATATCATCGAAGCCGGAAAGATATACGGCAAGCTCTATTTTCTGCCTGTAACAATTGAGATAGAAGGAATGGTTACAAATTTAGAACTAATAGAAGATGGTAGCGTCGGAATTACTTTCGATGAATACGACAAGATGATAGAAGAATACATGTACGGTTATTCACCTTACGATTATCCGAACTCGAGATCCTATAACAGGAACTCTTTTATCCTGTCCTGCATTGACACAAAAAGTGCCATCGAAGGTGAGAGCGTCAACTTCGGAACGGATCAGTTCCGTACCGCTGTCGAATATGCATCTGACAAGTTCACGTACGAAGATGAAAACAGTACTCCAGTGGAATATATAATGGACTACAACAGGAACAGGGGCGAATGCTATTACAAGAAGATAAGTTATTATCTTGATTTTGTTCATGCCTGCTGCAAGTCCGGTGGAGATTATAAGATCATCGGGACACCTTCCGTAGATGCATCCGGACCGAGGTTTAAAGCCCTTGAGACCATATCCGTAGCTGCTAATACCGATATGGAAGAAGGCTGCAGGAAGTTTATAAATTACCTTTTCTCCGGTGTCGCATTCAGTAATGATGCTTGCGAATTCTGGGATATTGTGACTAATAAAGAAGTCATGGCCAGGAATGTTGATGCCCTGACGATCCGCAACAACGTTGCCTTTGAGGAGCTCGAGATGAAGAAACAGGTCGGTGCCATAATGCAGACCGGAGGCGCTGAAAAGGCATATGGTGATAAGCTTGCGACAGATGAGATGCGTGATAGCTTCTTAAGCAGCATGGCAACGATCTCAACCTACTATTACGAAGATCACAGGATCGTGGAGTTCGTTTTGGAAGAGCTGGCGCCTTACTATGCAGGTGACAGGTCTCTTGATGAAGCCATAACCATATTAGATGACAGGGTAACCAGATATATCAGGGAGATGTAACTTAAGGTAGGTCAGGCGACTCCGATAAATCTCAATAAGCTTGCGATAAACACGTAGAGGAAATCAACGATTCCTGCTGCAACTACGAGTGCCAGCCAGACACGCTTTACGGAAAAGCCCCTGTTCTTGCGGAGCTCATCGTGCAGCGGTGTTGTGATGCTCTTGAAGAGAATGATCTTCTTTTTGGTAAGTCTTCCGACAGTGATCTTGATGATTGAGATTCCGCCGTCACAGAGGAACGGAAGTCCGACAAGAAGATAAATGAACGGGATACGGCAGTACATAGCAAAGAATGCGATAAAGAATCCCAGAGATCTTGAACCCGCATCGCCCATCAGCATTTTCGAAGGATTGAAATTGAAGAGGAGGTATGCGAAGAGCGCAGGAACGAAGACTGCCGCAAGGATGATCGCATTGCCGTCAAACAGTGAGTTCGCCAGGAATGCGAGAAGAAGTGTCGTAAGGATAGAGATAAGAGAGAGCGTGCCTGACAATCCGTCGATGCCGTCCGTGGCATTGGTCGCATTGATGGACACTACGAAAAGGATCACCGCGAGAATGTAGTAGAGGACGGGATGGATATCAAAATATGTGCCCGTCATCGCGATATAGATGCGTGTTCCGAAGAAGTGAACGCAGATGAAAGCTCCGATAAGTGATACTACGACGTCCAGCGCGCCCTTGATATATTCGTTCCAGGCAGTCTTGGATCTGTCGTCAAGCCACCCTGTGACCATCTCGGCAAGGACTGCGAGAAGTCCGAATCCCAGACCCGTTACAACGTTGCCTGCCTCAAAAAAGGCTTTGTCTGACGTAACAGGATTGAAGAAAAAACACAAAACGGCTGAAACAACCAGGAATACAAGTGTGAAGTAGAAGCCTACGCCTGTGGGCTTGCCGATGTTTACCTCTGAACCCTGGGCAAATTTACGTCCGCGGTCGTGGCCTAAGATCAAGCCCTCGCCGGGCAGGAACTTAAGAAGAACGAATGTAATGGCAAAGCCTAATACAAAGCCGACAGCCATTTTTATGAAGAAATCCATTAATCAGAGCCTCACACTTGTGGTTTATGTAACGAAAAGCATTATACCCTAATAAGATAATCAATAAAAATGTCAAATCATTCAATAAATGTATCTATACGCTCGTAGTAGTTGGCTAAATGTGTTAACATATTTTCTTGTTATAAGGAGTATTAGCTATGGATTACAAAGATTTGATCGCTTCTAATTTGGCAGGAATTACAGGTCTTGATAAGGACCAGGTATTCGGACTTATAGAGATACCGCCCAAGCTCGAGATGGGTGATTACGCATTCCCTTGTTTTGTGCTCGCGAAAACACTTCACAAGGCTCCGCCCATGATCGCTAACGAGCTTAAGGACAACCCGGAGCTTACAAATGGCTTTAACGGCGCAGTTACCGTTGATACGGCAGGCCCTTATGTTAATTTCAGGATCGATAAGGGTATCCTTGCCAAGTCGATCGTCTCGGAGATCATTTCTGAAGGCGACCAGTACGGCAATCAGAACTTAGGCGATGGAAAGAACGTCATCATCGAGTTCTCATCCCCAAATATCGCAAAGCCTTTCCACGTAGGCCATGCGTTTACAACGATCCTCGGAAATTCGCTTTCCAATATCTATTCAAGACTCGGATACAACGTCATCAGATTCAACCACCTGGGCGACTACGGCACGCAGTTCGGTAAGCTCATCACGGCTTACAGACTCTGGGGTGACGAGCAGGCTATGCAGGAGAACCCAATCGACGAGCTTACCAGGATATATGTTAAGTTCCACGACGAGTGTAAAGTCAGCGAAGAGCGCGAGAAGGAACTTGAAGATACGGCAAGAGACAACTTCAGGAAGCTCGAAGAGGGTGAGGAAGAGGAAGTTGCCCTCTGGAAGCGTTTCCGTGACTTAAGCCTTGAGGTTTTCGAGAAGACATATAAGAGAATGGGCATCAAGTTCGATAACTATAACGGTGAGTCCTTCTATTCATCCAGGATTCCTGCTGTTGTAGAGATGCTCGAGGAAAAGGGCCTTTTGGAAGAGAGCGAAGGCGCCAAGGTCGTTAAGCTCGACGAAGAAGGCCTTCCTCCGTGCCTCGTAGTCAAGAGCGACGGAACGACGATCTATGCTTCAAGAGACCTTGCAGCAGTGCTCTACAGACACGAAGAATTCAACTTCTATAAGAATATCTACGTCGTAGGACTTCCGCAGCAGCTGCACTTCAAACAGGTTTTCGCAGTCCTCAAGAAGGCAGGCTACGACTTCGCAGATGACTGCGTACACGTAGGCTTCGGACTTCTGAAGTTCAAGGATAACACGGCATTCTCAACACGCGCCGGCAACATTATTAAGCTCGACGATTTTCTTGACAAGACAACGGAAAAGACCGCTGAGATCATCAGGAAGAACAGCGAACTTCGTGGCGGCGACATGACAGACGAGCAGATCGCCGAAGTATCTGAAGTTGTAGGCCTCGGTGCCGTTACATACACATATCTCAAGGCAGGAAGGGAGAAGGACATCTTCTTCGACTGGGACGATATGCTCGACTTCGAGGGCGATACGGCTCCTTACCTCATCTACACATATGCGAGGATCAAGTCTATCCTCCGCAAGGCCGCTGATCAGGGCTTTGCAGGCAATATCGATTCAGCAGATAAGCTCACTGCAGAAGACGAGTATGCGGTAATCAGAAGCCTTGCTGACTTCAAGGATTCCGTAGTTAAGGCAGCAGAGAGCTATGAACCCTTCATGATCTCACGCCAGATATCTCTTATCGCCAGAAACTTCAACCGTTTCTACAACAATTCGAGGATCTTAAACTGCGACAGCGAAGAGCTCAGGGACGCGAGACTCAAGCTCTGCGAAGCTGTCAGCGACTGCATTAAGTCAGGACTTGATATGCTCGGGATCGGCGTAGTCGAGAAGATGTAACAGAAAGGCAGATTATGGATAACACTGCAAACAGCTCAGTACCGGATTTTAAGGACTTAAACTACACAAGACCGGATCTTGATAAGTTTACAGCGACCGTTCAGAACGTAAGACTGAGGCTCATGACCGCCAAGACTATCGAGACGGCTGATGAAGCACTTGGTGAATACGAGATTGCGATAAGCTCATTCGATACCCAGTATGCGCTCTGTCAGATCCTTCACGACCTTGATACTTCCAATGAGTTCTATAACAACGAGATGGAGTTTTTCGATGAGGCTTCAGCAAGAGTCCAGGAACTCTCATCCGCAGTCTTATCAGGACTTCTAACCTGCCCGTGCGCAGACCTGCTCAAGGTCAAGTACGGCAGCATGATCTTCCGCAAGGCTAAGAACCAGAAGGAGATCATCTCCAGCGAAGTTATCGAAGATCTGACGGAAGAATCCAGACTCGAGAACGAGTATGCGCAGAAGCAGTCTGAAGCTGAGATCTCATTCGGCAAGAAGAATCTCAACCTAAGCCTTATCCAGCCTTATCTCGAATCAACGGACAGGAGCGTCAGAAGAGAAGCCTGCAAGGCGATTGACGCTTACTACATGTCCCGCAAAGAGACTTACGACAAGATCTACGACGACCTGGTCAAGACCAGGACACAAATCGCTAAGACGCTCGGTTATAACAGTTTTACCGAGCTCGGTTATAAGCGCATGGAGCGCTACGACTATAACAGGGAAGACGTTGCGGTATTTAGAGAGAACATCAAGCGTTACATCGTTCCTCTCACGGTCCAGATCAGAAAGCTCCAGCAGGAGAGACTTGGCGTTGATGAACTGATGTTCCACGATCTGCCGTGTCTTTTTGCGGACGGCAACCCCACTCCCGTTATAAGCAAGGCAACATATAAGGAAGCTGCAGGTGAGTTCTTCAGGAAGATCTTAGGCGCTTCGCCCAGCTTCTTCGATGTCCTGACAGACCACGGTTATACCGATCTTCTCTCAAGACCTCTTAAGTCCACCGGCGGTTACTGCATGTATCTTGAAGATTACTGCATCCCGTTTATCTTCATGAACGGCAACGGCACATTTGATGACGTTGCGACTGTGGTCCACGAAGGCGGTCACGCTTATGCAGCCCTCGCAGGCGCTGAATCTTCGCCTTTTGTGGAATGTCTGTCTCCTACGCTTGAGACATGCGAGATCCACTCGACATCCATGGAATACATGTCTTATCCGTTCATGGATATCTTCTACGGCAACCGTGCCGAACAGTACTGTGAGCTCCACATGACTGAGGGACTGCTGTTCCTGCCTTACGGATGCATGGTGGATGAGTTCCAGCACATCGTATACGATAATCCGGACATGACTCCCGCAGAGCGCCATGAGGCATGGAAGAAGCTCGAAGAGACATACCAGCCCTTCATCAGGTACGATGAGAACGAGACACCGTTCCACGCCATGGGCGGCGCCTGGATGAAGAAGGATCACATCTTTACGACCCCGTTCTATTATATCGATTACTGTCTCTCGCAGATCTGCGCTCTTGAGCTTTGGGAAGAGTCCACCATGGACATGAAGACGGCTCTCGAGAAGTACAATACGCTCTGCCAGCTTGGCGGCAGCGATACATTCCTGAATCTCATTAAGAAGTCCGGTATCGAATCGCCGTTCAAGGTCGATGTCATCAAGCGTCTGGCGTTCAGATGCGCGGATTTCCTTAATCTGTGAGGATCAGATGATACTGCCCGAAGAATTTATCACTGAGATGAATGATTTCTTCTCCCGCTCCGGTACTGTTCCGCGTGAGGGATTCTACGAGAGCTTTGATAATGAACCTCTTAAGGGTATCAGGTTCTCGCGCTCGAAAAGCATCTCTGGGCAGCAGGAGACAGAACTCTTAAGCGACATGAATGAATCCGTTGATCCTGTCTCATGGTGCGACGGCGGATACTACGTAAATAACGAACCCGGCGGCAAAGACCCGCTCTATCACGCAGGCGTTTACTATCCCCAGGAACCTTCGGCAATGCTGCCGGCACAGGTAATGGCAGCAAAGCCCGGAGAGATCGTGCTTGACCTCTGCGCAGCACCCGGCGGCAAGGCCTGCAGACTGGGCGAAGACATGAAGGGCAAGGGGATCCTGGTAGCAAACGAGATAAGCTTCGAGAGATCCAAAGCTCTGCTCCGCAATATCGAGCGCTCGGGCATCGGCGGCCTGGTCATACTCAATGAAACGCCTGAGAATATCGCATCCAGGCTTCCTCTGTTCTTCGATAAGATCCTAATAGATGCACCCTGCTCAGGCGAGGGCATGTTCAGAAGAGACAAAGGAGCTGCCAAAAGCTACATGAACTATGGCCCGAAGGTCTGTGTTCCACTTCAGGAATCCATCCTCGAAGCTGCCGACAAATGCTTAAGAAAAGGCGGTTCCATAGTCTATTCGACCTGCACTTTCTGCGTTGACGAAGATGAGAACCAGATAGCTTCGTTCATCTCGCGTCACCCCGAATACCATGTAAAAGCCCATCCCGAGATAATGGGCGTAACTCACGCAGTTGAGGATTCGCTTCTGCCTGGTTCCATGAGGATCTGGCCTCATATGTCCAGAGGCGACGGACACTTCTGCGTTCATCTGGTAAAAGGTGAAGAGAAGGACTTAAAGTCTGCTGAAGAATACCTGATAAAGGACGTAACAGGTGCCAAAGACAAGTCGGCCGAAGCAGCTCTTAGTATGCTGGGCGAAGTTCTGTCTGACAAAGGCAGGGATGATCTATTAAGGTGCAGGCTCATAAATCACGGAACGGGTCTTTTTAAGATGACGTTTGACGAGAAACTGTTCAAGGGCCTTAAAGTCGTAAAAACCGGACTTTACGTCGGTGATATAAAGCCCCTCAAGTCGGGTAAGAAGGTTTTCGAGCCCTCGAACAGCATAGCATTGTCACTTGGCAGAGAATCTGTAAGGGAAGAATCGTATCTGGCATTATCTAGAGACGACGACAGACTCACAAAATATTTAAGAGGTGAGACGATAGCCGTATCAGAATATGACGGACTTAAATCATCAGGCACTATCTTAGTCGGCATCGGCGATTTCCCGCTTGGCTTTGCAAAGATCAACGGCAGCATGGCAAAAAATATGTATCCCAAAGCATGGAGGCTTATATGAACAACGAATTCAAACTCATTCTTGCAACTTCGAACAAGGACAAGGCAAGAGAGATCGCAGAGATATTAAGCGGTACCCCCTTTGTTGTTACGACAATGAAGGAAGAAGGCTACGATCCCGACATCGTGGAAGACGGCAAGACATTTGAAGAAAACGCACTGAAGAAGGCCAGAGCCGTCCACGAGCTTGCCAAGGGCGCATACGTTATGGCTGACGACTCTGGGCTCTGCATCGACGCATTAGATGGCGCTCCGGGAATATATTCGGCAAGATTCTGCGGTGAGGATTCCACATATCCAGAGAAGTTTAAGAAAATCTTCGAGATGCTGGCAGATGTCCCCGAAGAGAAGCGCACGGCAAAGTTCGTATGCAGCATCGCAGTCGTAAGACCTGATGGCTCCGAATTCACGGTAAGAGGTGAGATTTGCGGCATCCTGCACGAGAAACCCATGGGAGACGGGGGATTTGGCTACGATCCTATCTTCTACGTTCCCGAGTTCGGCATGACGACTGCGCAGATGACCAAGGAGCAGAAAAATTCCATCAGCCACAGAGGCAAGGCTTCGAGGGCAATGGCTGAGATCCTTAAGGCTGAAATCGGTTAATAATCTTGATTTGAGAGGTGATATGTACAACCATTTGTACAGTGCTGCTGTACTTTTGCTGTACATATGCCCCTAAAAGCGCGATTTGTACAGCTGTTTGTACAGTACTGCCGCACATTTGCTGTACAAATGCCCTCTAAAATGCGATTTGTACAAGTGCTTGTACAGCACTGCCGCACATTTGCTGTACAAATGCCCTCTAAAATGCGATTTGTACAGCTGTTTGTACAGCACTGCCGCACATTTGCTGTACAAACCGCCACAGCAAGCAGGAATCAGGGCCGTTCATTATATTATTATTTATTGAAAACACCCCTCAATCGTGATAATATTGTCAGGCGCGTACAAATGTCCGCCGTAGGAGGTATAGTCCTCCCGCAAAATCTCGATGAAAGGTGATAACTTTATGCCCCAGGATAACCCTGAATATTATCTTGTCGATAAAAGAGTACTGCCTGAAGTCTTCATTAAGGTCATGGAGGTCAAACAGCGCCTTAATACCGGTGAATCAACATCGGTCAATGAGGCCGTAAGGAAGACCGGCCTGTCCAGAAGTGCTTACTATAAGTACAAGGATTCCGTCCTGCCTTTCTACGAGGCAGCAAGAGGCAAGAAGGTTACGCTTCTTCTCTCTGTCGAGAATTTCCAGGGCATCTTGTCCGAGATTATCCGAACTATCGCGGAATCACGCGCCAATATTCTGACCATCAATCAGAATATCCCGATCAACGGCCTTGCAGACATCTCAATCTCCATTGAGACCGTGTCAATGTATGGTACAGTTGACGACATAATCAACGATATCTCTAAGCTCGCCGGTGTGCGCAAGTGCATGGTGCTGAGCAGGGAATAATGAAAGGAACAGCAGGAAATGGCAATTAAGATTGCAATCATGGGTTTTGGTACTGTCGGATCAGGCGTAGCAGAGACCCTCGACGTAAACAAAGAAGTAATCGCGAAGCGCATCGGTCAGGAGATCGATGTTAAGTACATCCTTGATATCAGGGATTTCCCGGACAGCAGATTTGGCAGCCTGGTAACACATGATGCTGACGAAGTTTTTAACAGCGACATCAATATCGCAGTTGAGACTATCGGAGGCGCCAGGATCGCTTATGAATATACAAAGCGCGCTCTGTCAGCAGGCATCAGCGTCGTAACATCCAATAAAGAACTCGTTTCCACACACGGTCCCGAGCTGATTGAGATCGCACAGCAGAATAACTGCTGCTATCTGTTCGAGGCTGCAGTAGGCGGCGGCATTCCGATCATCAGACCTCTTTATAAGTGTCTTGCAGCTAATAAGATCACGAAGATCGCAGGTATCGTTAACGGTACGACAAATTACATTCTCTCCCAGATGAAGGATGAGGGAATCGATTTTGATACGGCATTGAAGCAGGCTCAGGCTAACGGTTTTGCCGAGGCTAATCCGTCGGCTGACATCGATGGTATCGATGCACAGAGAAAGATATCTATTCTCTCGACGATCGCTAACGACGGCGCATATATCGCGCCTGACCAGATCTCTGCTGAAGGCATCTCTGCCGTAACGACAGATGACATGGAATTCGCTTCATCCATCGGCTGTGACATCAAGCTCATCGCGCTTTATGAGGCAGGTGAGAAGCCGGTCGTATATGTTGCTCCGACATTGGTTGACAAGAGCAATCTCCTGTTCAATGTCGGCGGAGTATTCAATGCGATCATGGTAGACGGCAACAGCTTAGGCCAGGCTATGTTCTACGGTCAGGGCGCAGGTACGCTTCCTACGGCTTCTGCAGTCTGCGGTGACATTCTTGAGGCTGCCATGGGCAATCCTCTTGAAGCAAGAGCCTGGACGAAGGAGAGCGTTGAGATCACGCCTTACGATGAGATCACGGCTGACATCGTTATCAGAGCTGACGTTCCTGCCAAGGTCATTGGCGCTGCTGAGAACTATGCGTGTGAGATCCTCTCTGATGAGGCAGTCCTCGTTAAGGGTATCGCACACAAGGATATTGCTGATCTTGTAAGCAGGTCAGAAGCTAAGTCCTGGATGCACTACCTCAAGTAATCCCGGTTTTTCCAGGTTCTCGAAAAGTATATGGATAACATCAAGGTTTTTATTTGCGAAGACGAAAGCATCGTGCGTGAAGGTTTGCGCGATATGATCCCGTGGGAGAAATACGGGTTCGAGTTCGTCGGAGATGCACCTGACGGTGAGATGGCGCTCCCCATGATCCGCAAATTGAAGCCGGATGTGATCATTACTGACATTACGATGCCTTTTATGGATGGTCTCTCGTTATCGAGGATCGTCATGGGCGAGCTTCCGAATACGAAGATAATCATCATCAGCGGCTACAGTGATTTCGAGTACGCCAGAAAAGCTATCGAACTGGGCGTCGAGCAGTATCTGTTAAAGCCCGTTACACGCGCCGACATGATAAAGGCCTTGGAAGGCATCAAGCAGAAGATCACTGAAGAATCCGAGCAGCAGAACTACATCAGCAAGTACGAGCAGGAGTTCAAGAAGTTTGAGAGATTCTCGCACAGGGCTTTTTTCGAGAAGCTCGTAGAAGGCTCACTATCAGTAGAAGATATCTACGAACAGGCGAACGAACTTCACCTGAATCTTAATGCCAACGGATTCAATCTCGTTATCTTCACGATCAGCGATGCAAAGCAGTCTGGTTACGCTGACGACGCTGCCAATGTAATGGAGAAACTGTTCAACCACTTCATGCAGTATCCGGATTACATTCTGTTCAGATGCAACCTGTTATCCTATGCGGTGCTTATCAAGGGCGATTCCGACGTTTTGGCCGGGTTAGGTGACAGATGCGTTGACATGATCAGACAGCACTGTGAAGAAGCTGATTCTGACCTCGAATGGTATGCTGCCGTAGGTGTCCCGACTAACAGATTAAGCGGGATCTCGCGCTGTTATGCTGATGCCAACAGGGCTTTTGCATACAGGCATTTATTCCCGGACAAGCATATATTCACATCAGAACTTTTCAAGACCGAGCAGATAGCTCCGAGTCCCAAAGACCTTGATTCACTTGATGTTACGAAGTTAGATCCCATGATCATCAGAAACTTCGTGCGCACGGGAACTCTTGCCGAAGTCGGATCATTTGCCGAAGAATATATTGCAAGCCTGGGAGCAATGGAGAATACTTTCTTATTCAGATACTATCTGCTCGTCAGCATCAGGGTCAATGTTGAACTCGCACTTCGTGATGACGGCATTGAGCAACCCGATATCAAGTATTCGCTGCCTTCTGTTGACATGGAGATCGATTCTGAAGAAGTCAGGTCAAGATTTGTCGGCATCCTTACAGAGGCCATAACTCTTCGCGATGCCGAGGCGATCAAGAGAAGCAGCGATATCATCGACAGCGCTTTGCGTTATATCGACAGTCACTATTCGGATGAGGATATATCGCTCGATTCCGTTGCTATCGCAAGCAATATCAGTGCCAATTATCTGTCTGCTTTGTTCAGCCAGAAGGTCGGTCTGTCATTCGTCGAATACGTTACCAAAAAGCGTATGGACAGGGCAAAGCAGCTGCTTAAAAAGACAGACAAGCGATCGGGCGAGATCGCGCTCGAAGTCGGATACAAGGACCCGAGATACTTCTCGTTCGTATTCAAGAAAAAGACAGGATGTACGCCCAGCCAGTACCGTAACGGAGAGTCTGAAGAAGAATGACGAAGCCTAAAGAACTCTTTAAGGCTGATTCGATCAGGGGCAAGATGTCCCGTCTGCTCATGCAGATGTTTATCCCGATAATGCTGCTCTTCACGATCATCCTCGTAATGGTCCTGACGCGTAATATCATGATCGCTTCAGTTAACGGCAACATCGCAGACGCATCGGGATTCAACCGTGAGTTCAAAGAAGAAGTTGACCTCGAGATGTATCTCTACGTTACGGGATATAACGATGAACTTCCGTACGAAGACGTTGATTCCGCGAGAGAACTTGCCGAGAACCTCCTCGAGCGTACGCGGAACGATGACAGCCGCAAAGCCATGAAGAACGTTCTGATCCTCTGCGATAACTTAAGCCAGTACATGAAGGATATCGAGCAGACCGAACAGTACGATGAACGTATGCAGCAGCTCGAAAACAATATCTACGGCATAACCCAGCTCATCGAAGACAATTTCTATTCGTATCTATACCACGAAGCAGGCGAACTAGCGAGCATCCAGAAGCAGCTCGACTTATGGCTCATGGCCGAGATCTCATTCGTTATTCTGGTCATCTTGGTCGTAACGCCTATCGTTCTGAAGCGCGCATTCTCACTCAGCAGAAGTATCACGGATCCCATCATCGAGATGAACAGCCGTGTTGAAGCTATCGGTGACGGTGACTTAAGCGCCCATACGCCTGTTAAGACAGATGACAGGAACCTGGCGCTCCTGTCGATGGGTATCGAAGACATGGCTGAGAGATTAAGCAAGCAGATCGAGCTTAACCGCCAGGAACAGATCCATTTAAGAGAGACGGAGCTCTCGCTCATCCAGGCGCAGATCAATCCGC
The DNA here is from genome assembly GCA_024695565.1 of Saccharofermentans sp. The sequence continues at coordinate 13,620 of JAILHX010000084.1, forward strand.
ACTTCCTCTATAACACGCTCGATGCGATCGTCTGGCTCATAGAGAGCGGCAAGAACGACCAGGCAGAGCAGATGGTAACGAGCCTGTCGCAGTATTTCCGCTCATTCCTAAGCGACGGTAAGGAGATCGTTACGATAGCAGAAGAGACCAATCACATCAGAAGCTATCTTGAGATCCAGCAGGTCCGTTACAGGGACATCATGGAATACGAGATCAACGTCGATTCCGAGACTGAATTCTATAAGCTTCCGAAGCTGACGCTCCAGCCCCTTGTCGAGAACGCCATCTATCACGGCTTGAAGCCGAAGCGCGGTAAGGGCATGATCTCAGTCATCGGAAAGACAGACGGTGATAAGATCGTTCTGACGGTTAAGGACACAGGCGCCGGAATGGACGGGGAACAGCTCGAGAATCTCAAGAACAAGATCAGGACAGAAGATGCAACGTCATTCGGACTTGTATCTGCATATAAGCGCTTGAAGCTCCTCTACGGAGAAGGGTTCGACTTCGATATCACAAGCGAAGCGGGCGCCGGCACAGCAATCACGATAAGTATTCCCAGAAAGGCAGACATTGATAATGAAACGATTCTTTAGTCTTCTTTTGAGCATGGTGCTCGCCATAAACATAGCCGGCTGCACGATCAATAACGATCAGCCCCAGGATAAGGATCTCTTCGTAATCGGTTTCTCGCAGGTCGGTTCCGAATCTGACTGGAGACTGGCCAACACCCAGTCAATGATCGAGACCTTCACGGAAGAAAAGGGCTATGAACTCCGCATGGAAAATGCCAGACAGCGCCAGGACAACCAGTTTGCTGCCGTTCGTTCTTTTATCCTCGAAGACGTTGATTTCATCATCATCGCGCCCACGGTAGAAGACGGCTGGGAGCCCGTTCTCAACGAAGTCCGTGAAGCTGGTATCCCCGTTATCATCATGGACCGTTCCGTCTCGGTTGACGATAAGGATCTCTATCTGACAAACATCGGTTCAGACTTCCTTACTGAAGGTAAGAAGGCTGTCGAGTGGCTCGAAAACGAGACTTCCGGCATGGCAGAAGACGACTCATTAAGGATCCTTCATCTGCAGGGAACATATGGTGCTACGGCCCAGCTTTTGAGAACGAAAGCCCTTGAAGTCGCAGTAGCCCAGCACGAAGACTGGGAATTTGCCGCCCAGCTCTACGGTGACTTCACAGAAGCAAAAGCATACGAAGTCGTTACCGACTACTTAAGGACTGATAAGGATATCGATGTCATCTACAGCGAGAACGACAACATGACCTTCGGTGCTATGCGTGCCCTTGACGATGCAGGCATAACATACGGCAAGAACGGCCAGGTCAAGATAATATCTTTCGATGCCACGAAGAAGGCTCTCCAGTTATGCCTCGAAGGCAAGATAGACCTCTGTGTCGAGTGCAATCCCTTACACGGTGAAGACGTCGAAAAGCTCATCACCATGTACCGCAACGGCGAAGACATCCCCAAGCACGTTTACGTCGAAGAGACGATCTTCACACAAAAGGATCTGACGCAGGATTTCATTGATTCAAGGGAATATTAATTACCCGCTGTTCCTCACATGAAGTTTCCATTTGACCGGTTCAGGGCTGTATGACTTGTGTTCTATGGCTGAGATTACTGCTTCCGTTGTCTTATTTACAAGCTCTTTATCGCTGTGTCCCAATGATGTTATGTTTGCGGGACCTGAAGAGTAGTAGCTGTTCTCGAAGCTTACGACAGCGAGATCTTTTGGAACTGATATTCCGATTCTCTCAAGGAGCTGGATGAGCCTATATGCAATCTCGTCGTTATGGCAGATTACTGCGGTGCAGTCGGGATCTATCTCGTCGATAAATGTCTGAAGGATCTCGTTATCACCTTTGACAATCTTGTTGCGGTCACGGCCCGTGATGAAGAAGGCGTTATGTTCGTCTGATGTGATGCCGTATTCTTTGCATGCTTCGATATAGCCTTTGTAGCGGGCAAGTCCTCTTGAATCGTCACAGCGGAAGATGCAGCATGTCTTATTGTGACCTTTCTCTTTGAGATGAGATACGAGCATTACTGCGCCCTGGTAATCGTCTTCTTCGATACATAAACAATTCTTCGTCTCTTTATAAGATGAATAGAGATAAACGACAGGAATGCCTTTGCGCCTGATATCTTCTATAAGTGCGATGTTCGGGTTTGGAATGATGTTCGAAGACGGTTCGATAAGGATTGCTGCAGGCAGGAGTGCAAGTGCTTCTTCCAGTGCTTTCCGCTCTTTTGCAAATGAGCAGTCCGTACCGTAGCAGATAAGGTCGAATCTGTTTTCCTTTAGAGCGCTCTTGATCCCTGAAATGAATTCGGGTCTTACGTATTCGAATTTGTCACTGGTAATAAACACAATAGTATTGTTGAGTTTAGCAGAATCGTCTGCGATGTAAGAACCGCTTCCGCGCTTTTTAACTATCAGACCTTTTTCAACAAGCACTTTAAGAGCCGATCTGATCGTCTGGCGGCTGCATGAATATTCCTCGCAGAAAGATTCTTCCGTAGGCAGCTTAAGGATACCGTCTGCGCGCATCCGGCGCAGATCAGATTCCATCTTATATGCGATCTGCAGGTATTTGTCTGCCATCTCAAAGTCCTTATAAACAGTGGATTTCTTAGTTTGATTATAAGTAATAAGGGGTGCGAACTTCATAACCGATAAATGCAAAAATCTTTAGATTTCACGGGCCCCGAAAATTTACATGACGGATTTTTTACCGCCTTTTTTACCGAAGCAGGAAATTATTTATTTGTCCTTTTTGGCAATTTGACAATTTGTTACATCTGTTCAAAGAGGGCTCGAAAATCGGGCGAAAAGATTTTCGACAATTCCTCAAAAGAAAACAAACAAAACAGACAAGAAATCTTTACATTCCCATAAAGTTGTACGCTTTGATCCTAAAACTTCCGAATTTGTATTTAGGCACAATTACCATTCTGCAAACCCCATATGAGATTCGTGGAACGGCCGGCAGGAGAGTGGTTAAGTGTAGCCAGAAGCACAGGAAAGGCCTGTGGTCCAAGAAATTCATTATGAGAAATGAGGTAAGAAACATGAAAAAATTCATGAAGGCTCTGATGGCTGGTACTCTCGCAGTTTCAGTTTTGAGTATGGCAGCTTGCACCACAACAACTACTACAACAACAGCTGGTGGCGGCGATGCTACAACAAAGGCTCCCGATGATACAACAGCAGCTACCGAAGAGGCTACAGAGGGTGGCAGCGACGGTGATCTCATTAAGGTTGCTATCATCAATAACGATCCTAACGAGTCCGGTTATCGTACAGCTAACGACAGAGACATGAAGGAAACATTCACAGAAGAGAATGGTTATGAAGCTTATTTCTACTACAGCCTTAAGAACGAAGATCAGATCGCTGCAGCAGAGAAGTACATTCAGGACGAAGTTGACTATTTACTTATAAGCGCCGCTGGCACCAGTGGTTGGGACGGAGTTCTTGAGGACGCTCAGGAAGCAGGCATCAAGGTTATCCTCTTCGACAGAACGATCGATGCAGACGAGAGCCTCTATGAAGCTTCTATCGTATCCGACATGGCTAAGGAAGGTCAGCAGGCAGTTGACTGGCTCGCATCCCAGGGCTTAGACGAGTACAAGATCATCCACATCCAGGGTGTTATGGGTTCATCCGCTCAGATCGGCCGTTCAGGCGCACTCGATGAGATGGTTGCAGCTAATGACAACTGGAGCATCGTAACACAGCAGACAGCAGAGTGGTCAGAAGAAGCTGCTCAGCAGATCGTTCAGTCCGTTATCGACTCTGGCGAGACATTCAACGTTATCTATGCAGAGAATGACAACATGGCTAAGGGTGCAGTTGCTGCTCTCGATAAGGCTAACATCTCTCACGGCGTAGGCAAGGACGTTATCATCATCGGCTTCGACTGCAACACATGGGCACTCGAGGAACTCCTCGCTGGTAACTGGAACTATGACGGTCAGTGCAATCCTTTCCAGGCTGCTTACATTGACGACATCATCAAGAATGGCGTTACAACAAAGGTAGTCATCATGGACGAGAAGGGCTTCGACGCTACAACAATCACTCAGGAAGACGTTGACAACTACGGAATCTGATATTTGGTCCCCCGCTTAAGCACTTTACCTAACAACAGCCAAATATAAGATTTTGAGACATTTAATGTGCGATGCGATGACTCATCGCATCGCACATTATTGTCAAATGCATAAAAAGAAACAGTTAATTACTGGAGGAGGAACACCATGAAGGAAGGCGCAGTTTTGGAGATGCGCGGGATATGCAAATATTTCCCGGGCGTGCGCGCTCTTGAGAAGGTAGATTTCACTCTAAGAGAAGGTGAGATCCATGCTCTGATGGGCGAGAACGGTGCAGGAAAATCAACACTCATCAAGGTGTTGACCGGCGTATATCCAATGGATGGCGGAGAAGTCACATTATCCGGCAGCCCCATACACATCAAATCGCCGCAGGATGCACAGAATACAGGTATTGCTACGGTTTACCAGGAGATTACTCTCTGTCCTAACCTTACGGTAGCTGAGAATATGTACATCGGTCGTACAAGCGGTCCTCTTACAAACTGGAAAAAGATGAACAACTCTGCGGGCAAGCTATTAGAAGAACTCGGGATCCCCGTAAGCCCCACAGAGCAGCTCGGCAATTGCTCGATCGCAGTTCAGCAGATGGTAGCCATTGCCCGTGCGGTAGATATGGATTGTAAGGTTCTTATCCTCGACGAGCCTACATCCTCACTTGATGAACAGGAAGTTCAGAAACTCTTCAATCTGATGCGCGACCTTAAGAGCAAGGGCGTCGGAATCATATTCGTAACACATTTCCTTGAGCAGGTTTATGAAGTCTGTGACCGCATTACCGTTCTGCGTGACGGTAAGCTCGTAGGCGAATACATAATTGAAGACCTGCCCAGAGTGCAGCTCGTATCCAAGATGCTCGGTAAGGATTTTGATGACATGGCCGACATCAAGAGCGATTCTGCAGCCGAAAGCATAGATTTAAACGGTACCCCCGTTTATCAGGCAATTAACCTTTCCGGAACGACTGGAATAAAGCCGTTCGACTTTGAGATCCACAAGGGCGAAGTTAACGGCTTTACCGGTCTTCTGGGTTCCGGCAGATCAGAGAGCGTACGTGCGATTTTCGGTGCTGACAGAGTAACCGGCGGAAAGGTCATGATCGACGGCAAGCCCGTTAAGATCAGAAAGCCTCTTGATGCAATGAGGCACGGTATCAGCTATCTGCCTGAAGACAGAAAGCTTGACGGTATCGTAGGCGATCTCTCAGTAAGAGACAACATCATCCTCGCATACCAGGTCATGAAGGGTTTCTTCAGACCGTTTTCGAGAGCACAGGCAGAGAAATTTGCCGATGAATATATCAAGCTCCTCAATATTAAGACAGCATCTTCTGAAACGCCGATCAAGTCTTTGTCCGGCGGCAACCAGCAGAAGGTAATCCTCGCAAGATGGCTTCTTGCAGACCCCGTATATCTGATCCTCGACGAGCCTACGAGAGGTATCGACGTAGGAACCAAAGTAGAGATTCAAAAGCTTGTATTGAAGCTTGCTTCGGAAGGGAAGAGCGTTACGTTCATTTCTTCCGAGATAGACGAGATGATCCGCACATGTTCGCGCCTTATCGTCATGCGTGACGGCAAGGTCGTAGGCGAACTCAAAGGAGACGATCTCAACCAGAATAAGATAATGGCAACGATTGCCGGAGGTGAATCCAAATGACAGCAACCGATAAAAAATTGAATTCCGGTAATACCGTCAAAGAATTCATCAGCAAGATAGTACATAATCAGCTGTTTATTCCGCTTGCGGCATTATTGCTCCTGGTACTGTTCAATCTCATCGCTGATCCTTCATTCTTTAAGATCGCACTTGAGCCGAGCAGCGGAGGCAACCTCATCTTGTCAGGCAACCTGATCTCAATCGTCGATAATGCTTCTGAGCTCGCTATCCTCGCAATCGGAATGACTCTCGTTACGTCCGCTTCAGGCGGTCAGGATATTTCCGTAGGTTCTGCTATCGCCATTGCCGGATCAGTCGTATTAAGGATCGTAAAAGTATATTCCACAGATATTTCTAACGGTCAGTTCTTCGGCGTCATCGTAGGTTCCTTTGTACTCTGCGCTGTTGTGGCAGCTCTTTTCGGAGCCTTCAACGGAGCGCTGGTAGCTTACTTCAAGATCCAGCCGATGGTTGCAACGCTCATCCTGTTTACCGCAGGCCGTTCAATCGCAGCATGGATCAATAACAACGACAACATCTCGATCAACGATACGCGTTTCGGTTATTTCGGTAACTTCATTCCCGGTATTCCGATTCCGACCCCGGTATTCATTACCGCTATCTGCCTCGCAGTGATCGCTCTTGTCCTTAAATTCACAAACTTGAGACTCTACTCACAGGCAGTAGGTATCAATTCTTCATCTTCAAGACTTAACGGTATCAACCCGAAAACCATCAAGCTCCTGACATTCATCATCCTGGGTGTCTGCGTAGCTGTATGCGGATTCATTAAAGTATCACGTACATCCTCCATTACATACTCGGTCATCGCAAACAACATCGAGATGGATGCGATCCTCGCAGTTGCTCTTGGTGGTAACAACTTAGGCGGCGGTAAGTTCAACATGACAGCATCCGTTATCGGTGCATATGTTATCCAGTTCCTTACAACAACGCTTTATAAGTTCAAGGTAAGTTCAAGTGCAATCTCTGCTTACAAAGCAGTAGTTGTCATTCTTCTCATAATCATGTCTGCTCCTGTCGTACGTAAGTGGATCAATGATATGAAGAACAAGAGACAGGCAGCCAAGACCTCGTCTCAGGTAGGAAAGGAGAATGTCTGACATGTCAGTTAATTCTAATGCTCTGGGAAGTAACAAGCTTAAGCGCCGTACTTCTCTTACAGATACAAATCTGCTCCTGATAATCACGGTCGCAGTATTTGTCATCATGTATATCTGCGCTGTCGTTTTCCTTAAGAAAGGATTTACGAAGCCTCAGATGTTCTTCAATATCTTAAATGAGAATGCTTCGCTTCTCGTTCTCTCCTGCGGTATGACGCTCGTCATGATCACCGGCGGTATCGATATCTCCGTAGGTCAGGTAACATCACTCGTTTGTATGGCATGTGCCGTACATCTTGAGCACAACAATGGTAACGTAATCACATCAATGCTCATCGCATTGGGAATCGGTCTGGCATTCGGTGTCGTTCAGGGATTCCTCGTAGCTTACCTTGAGTTCCAGCCATTCATAGTAACTCTTGCAGGCTTGTTCTTTGCAAAAGGCATGACGACCATAATAAGCAGCGACCGTATCAGTATCACTAACGAGGCTTTCCTCGCTCTGTGCAAGACAGAGGTTACGATTCCTTTCTTAGGTTCAGTCAACAAAAAAGGAATATTCGTACCGGCCAGCATGGAGATCGGTGTTGTAGTTGCGTTAGTGATCGTTGTCCTGCTGTTCTGCCTGCTCAGATGGACCAAGCTCGGCCGTAACTTCTACGCTGTAGGCGGTAACAACCAGAGCGCCAACATGCTCGGTATCAACGTTAAGCTCACCAAGTTCCTCGCACATGTCCTTTGCGGTCTCTGCGCAGGAATCGGCGGATATGTATTCTTCCTGCATGCATGCTCAGGTTCTCCTCTGCACGCACAGGGAGCTGAGATGAACGCGATCGCTTCATCCATCATCGGCGGAACACTGCTCTCAGGCGGTGTAGGTAACATTGTCGGCACGCTTTTCGGAGTCCTGTCACTGTCAACGATCAAGAATATCGTTACTTCATTGGGACTCGAAGATCCATGGTGGACAAACATCACTGTAGCGGCCATGCTCTGTCTTTTCCTCCTTATCCAGAGCATTATCCTCGCACGCAAGAATAAAAACAAAAAATGAGTTACAATATCTTTTGTTGATGTTTAAATCAATTGTTTTTCTTGCAATTTTCAGACAGAAAGGTAGACGCTATGGATCTGACAAAGTGTGCTTTAGGTATTGAATTAGGTTCCACAAGAATCAAGGCAGTTCTTATCGATGAGAACCATCTCCCGGTCGCATCAGGCGATCACGAATGGGAGAACCAGCTCGTTAACGGTATATGGACATATTCGGAAGATATGATCCACACCGGAATTCAGAAGTGCTACGCGGCATTGAAGGCTGACGTAATGGAGAAGTTCGGCGTAAAGCTTACGACAGTAGGCGGTATCGGAATCTCTGCCATGATGCACGGCTACCTGCCTTTTGATAAAGATGGCAACAGACTTGCCGAATTCAGGACCTGGCGCAATACGATCACTGGTGAAGCAGCAGAGAAGCTCACAGAGCTTTTGAACTTCAACATCCCGCAGAGATGGAGCATCGCTCACTTCTATCAGGCTATCTTAAACAACGAATCTCATGTTAAGGATGTAGCATTCCTTACTACTCTTGCAGGTTATATCCACTGGACTCTGACAGGCGAGAAGGTAATGGGTGTCGGCGAGGCATCAGGCATGTTCCCGATCGACAGTTCAACCTGCGATTACAACGAGGGCATGGTCCAGAAGTTTAACAGCCTTACGGGACTTGATCTGAGGAGTCTTCTTCCTAAGGTAGTCTCAGCAGGCGATTATGCAGGCAGACTCACAGAGACAGGCGCTAAGTTCCTCGATCCTGAGGGAGATCTTGAGGCCGGTATTCCTTTGGCACCCTGCGAAGGAGATGCGGGAACAGGTATGGTCGCAACCAATTCAGTACGTGTCAGAACAGGCAACGTATCTGCAGGCACATCCGACTTTGCCATGATCGTCACCGATCACGATCTCGGAGTTCACCGCGAGATCGATATGGTTACAACACCTGACGGCGCCGCTGTCGCAATGGTTCACTGCAATAACTGCACATCAGATATCAATGCGTGGGTAAATCTCTTCTCTGAGTTTGCTGCTCTCATGGGCGCTTCATACAGCAAGGGCGAGCTGTTCACAAAGCTCTTCCAGGTTGCAGCAGAAGGTGATCCTGACTGCGGCGGCCTTATGTCCTATAACTATTTCTCAGGCGAAGGCGTAACTGACCTTGATGAGGGCAGACCTGTTTTCGCGAGAATGCCGGACGCATCATTTACTATCGCAAACTTCATGAGAACACATCTCTATTCCGCTCTTGCAACACTCAAGATCGGTATGGATATCCTCCAGAGCGAAGAGCAGGTCAAGATCGACAAGCTCTTAGGCCACGGTGGTTTCTTCAAGACTCCCGAAGTCGGCCAGAGAATGCTCAGTGCAGCAGTCAATGCTCCCGTATCTGTCATGAAGACAGCAGGCGAGGGCGGCCCCTATGGAATGGCACTTCTCGTTGCATATATGCTTAACCGTGACGAAGGCGAGACCTTGCCTGATTATCTCGATAACAAGGTATTTGCTGATGCCGAGTGTTCCACTATAATGGCAGACAGTGCAGGCGTCGAAGGTTTTGCAAAGTTCCTTGCAGGCTACGTTAAGGCGCTGCCCGTTGAGAAGACTGCTACGGAGGTATTCGGTTAATGCTTGAAGATCTTAAGAAACTCGTTTGTGAGGCAAATCTCCTTTTGCCCAAGCACGGGCTTGTAACTTTTACATGGGGCAACGTCAGCGGCATCGACCGCGAACAGGGTCTCGTTGTTATCAAACCTTCCGGTGTTGAGTATGATCACATGACTGCTGATGACATGGTAGTCGTAGATCTCGACGGCAAGGTCGTCGAAGGCAAGTGGAAGCCGTCATCTGACACAGCCACACACGTTGTACTCTACAAGGCATTCCCCAATATCGGAGGCGTCGTACATACACATTCACGCTGGGCTACAAGCTTTGCCCAGGCCGGCATCGCCATCCCCGCCATGGGAACGACACAGGGCGACTATTTCTACGGAGACATCCCTTGCACACGCCCCATGACCGATGAAGAGATCAAGGGCGAGTATGAGAAGGAGACAGGCAACGTTATCGTTGAGACGTTCGCAGGTCTCGATCCCGATGCAATCCCCGCCGTCAATGTTTATTCCCACGGTCCGTTCTGCTGGGGCACCGATCCCATGAACGCCGTTCACAATGCGGTCGTCATGGAAGAAGTCGCATTCATGGACTATCACGCGCTGATGCTCAATCCCGAGCACAGGGACATGCAGCAGACGCTTCTTGATAAGCACTACTTAAGAAAGCACGGAGCAAACGCTTACTACGGACAAGGCTGATGGAAATCAGCCTTTTTCTTTGGGTGTGTACAGATCCTGTTGCGTTCGGATTATGGTGTGTACAGATCCTGTTGTTCCGATTCTGTTGTGTTCAGATTCCCGTTAAAATTCCCGTTTACTAACGGGAAAATGAACGGGAATTTTGCTTTAGGCGGCTGTTTTTCCGTTCAAAATCCCGTTTACTAACGTGAATTCAAACGGGGTTTTGGTCAGAGAGGGCTGCGATACGTTTATCAGTACGTTTCCTAACGTATTTAAAAACGCATTCCGCCTGCCTGGCAAAAAACTATGGTAAAAAGTATGGTCCGGGCCATAGTTTTTACCATAGAAATGCCTCCAAGTCCTCGAATACTATGGCAAAAAGTATGGCTTATACCATAGTTTTTACCATAGTTTCAGCCTGGGCGGCACATTTGCACTGTAAGAACAGGGACTTTTCGCAAACCTTGCTTGAACAGGAGATTCTTAAGTTCAAAACAGCACCCCCAGTGTGCTAAAATACATAAGTTATTTCACTCATTTGGAGGAACAGTAAATGAAGGTACTTGTTGTAGGCGGCGGCGGAAGAGAGCATGTTATTTGTTGGAAACTCAAGCAGGATCCCAGGGTAACGGATCTGTACTGCGCTCCCGGTAACGGCGGTATCGCTTCAATCGCTACTTGTGTAGATATTAAGGCTACGGATATTGACGGCATGGTCGAATATGCGAAGAAAGAGCAGTTTGATCTCGTTTTCGTTGCTCCCGACGATCCGCTCGCAATGGGTATGGTCGATAAGATGGAAGAGGCAGGCTTAAGATCCTTCGGTCCTAAGGCGAATGCTGCGATCATCGAAGGCTCAAAGGCTTTCTCCAAGCAGCTTATGAAGAAATATTCGATCCCTACTGCAAAGTACGAGATTTTCACAGAAGAACAGAAAGCTCTTGATTATCTCGAGACGCAGCCTATGCCTATCGTTATTAAGTGTGACGGCTTAGCTCTTGGTAAGGGCGTTATCATTGCCCAGACACTTGATGAAGCTAAGCAGGCAGTCAGGGACATGATGGAAGACAAGAAGTTCGGTTCTGCCGGTTCAACGATAGTAATCGAAGAATGCATGACAGGTCCCGAGCTCACGGTGCTTGCTTTCTCAGACGGCAACACATGTGTTCCGATGGTATCTTCAAGAGACCACAAGAGAGCTTATGACCACGACGAAGGCCTTAACACGGGCGGCATGGGCGCTGTTACACCCGGTGCCGACATGACAGATGAACTTAAGGCACGTATCCAGAACAAGATAATCACACCTACTGTCGAAGCGCTCAAGACTGAGGGCAGACCGTTCAAGGGTGTTATCTACTTCGGTCTCATGCTTACACCTGAAGGACCTAAGGTAGTTGAGTACAATGCTCGTTTCGGAGACCCTGAGGCGCAGGCTGTTTTGCCGCTCCTCGAAAACAGTCTCCTCGATATAGTTGATGCAGTTATCGACGGCAAGCTCGACCAGATCGACTTTAAGTGGAAGAATAAGTGCTCATGCGTTGTCGTAATGGCTTCCGGCGGATATCCGCAGAGCTATGCAAAGGGTTATGAGATCACAGGTATCGACACCTGCGGCAAGATCGTGTTCCAGGCAGGCACTGCGCTTAAGGACGGCAAGCTCGTTACGAGCGGCGGACGTGTTCTCTGCGTATACGATGAGGCAGATACCCTTGATGAGGCTATCGACGGCGCATATGAAGGTGTAGCGAAGATCTCTTTCCAGGATATGCATTACCGTCACGATATAGGAAGGACACTCGGCTGATAGATGAGGATCGGCATTTACGGAGGGTCTTTTGATCCTGTTCACAACGGTCACATAGCAATGATCAGGTCCGCATTAAAAAGCGGGTTTGTTGACGTTGTGATCGTTATTCCGTCCGTGCGCAATTCGTTTAAGCTCTATGCCAACAAGCTCCCGCCTCCGTACCGTTATTACATGATGAAGGAGACTATTGAGGGACTTGGCATTAAGGACTGCTTTGTAAGTGATATCGAATACGATATCGGGGGCGTCAGCTATACTGCTGTAGTCCTTGCAAAACTTACATCTGACGGATATATCAGGGAGTTCCTTACAGTTAACGGAATTAAGCGCAAGAAGGCAGAAGAACACCACGAGTTCTTCTGGATAATGGGATCTGATACTCTCGGAACTTTCGAGACCTGGTATAAGCCCGAAGAGATACTGAAGTATGCGGCTTTGCTTGCAGCGGTGCGTCCGGGTGATAACACAGATGTTGAGAAGGCTGCTTCTTCGATCAGGAAGAACTTAGGCGGCAGGGTAGAAATATTCCGTCTGGACGGCATAAACTGCTCGTCTTCGGAGATCACGAGAAGCGGAGATTTTACTGAAGTCCCGTTGCCTGCAAGAGAGTTCATAAGCAGACATGCTCTTTATACCGCGAATACTATGCTCGATGGTGTTTCTGAAGTCGCGCGAAAACTGTTCTTCGACAGCAGCGTCTGGATGTATCACTATCTTGGAGCAAAGCGCCTCCTGCACACTCTTAACGTAGGTTATCTGTCTGCTCACCTGGCTGATGTTTTCGGATGCGACAAGGATAAGGCCCTGATCGCAGGCGCTCTGCATGACTGCGCTAAGGAACTTCCCATAGAGCAGCAGTCAGAACTTGCAAAGAAATATTCCGGCGAACTCTTTACCGAGAAGAAGCTTCTTCATTCTCCTGCGGGAGCAACGTTTGCCCGGGAGGAACTCGGCATAGAGGATAAAGAGATCCTTGACGCCATCTGCTATCACACGACCGGCAGAGGCGATATGAATACATTGGAGAAGATCGTCTATCTGGCTGACAAGATTGAGCCGTCCAGGAATTACACCGATCTGTCACCGATAAGGACGGCAGCTGAGACAAACCTCGAAGATGCCATGCGCATGACAGCTTCGGCAGTAAGAGATAAGTTCGTATCGCAGGGCAGGGATATTCATCCGATGACGGTAAGGATGATGGCGGATCTGGGAATGTAAGCGTTCAAGACGTTTCTGCCCGCTAAATTGTGTTACAATCAAAAATATAAATAAATTCCAAGGAGATAACTAATGGACAGCAAAGAATTAGCCGCTAAGATTACCGATATACTTGATTCCAAGAAGGGTATTGATATCGAGACGATCGATCTGACGGGCAAGACCGTTCTTGCAGATTATTTCGTTTTGGCAAGCGGTAATTCCACGACACAGATAAAGTCACTGGCAGACGAAGTCGAGTATGTTCTGAAGAAGGACTTTGATATCGTTCCCGATCACATCGAGGGCCGTTCAGGAGACAAATGGATCCTCCTGGATTACAAGGACGTAGTAGTTCACGTAATGGGCCGCGAGGAGCGCCAGAACTATAACATCGAGAAGTTCTGGGAGACAAAGCGCAGGGAAGGCGAAGAGTAATCCCAAATTTATCAGGTGATTTCCAAGACCGGCAAGGGCACCCCTTGTCGGTTTTGTTCTGATTTGTCGGAAAAAACCGACAAAGAATGGTGTTATGCTTTTCACATGAAGAAGAGCACGGCAGCAAAACTGAAGAACCTCATATATCCTCTGGCATTCATACTGGTGATAATCCTGAGTGTCGTCTATAAGTTTGTGTTCAAGGGCAGCGGTGACCTGTCCATAGAAGCCTTCAGGAGTGGGAAGTCGGCTGAGATAACGGATGCATCTTCAGACAGCACGGATGTTCAGGCTGCAGCATCTGAGGAAGCAGAAGCTATGGTAACACCGGAATTTACGGAGACAGCAACAGAGCCTATAGAGATGGTCAGCGTCTATATCTGCGGCGAAGTTAAAAATGCAGGGATCTATGAGGCCCCCAAGGGCGTTATGCTGAACGACATCATTGAAGCGGCAGGAGGCCTTACTGAGGCAGCTTCGGTCAAGAATATCAACTTCGTGTATCAGATAGAGTGCAACATGTCGATCTACATTCCGTCTGAAGATGAGATAGCAGAAGGCTTTGTCGGAGGCGACGTCATCAGGCAGGACAGTGTCTATGTCTGGGGAGCATCTTCTTCCGGCGGGACAGGTGAACCATCTTCCGGCGATACGCAGCTCATCAATATAAATACGGCGACAGAATCAGAACTAATGAGCCTGCCCGGAATAGGCGAGGTGACGGCAAAAGCGATAATCGACTACAGGGAAGATAATCCGTTTGAATCGATAGAGGATATAAAGAATGTAAGCGGCATAGGCGATTCCAAGTATGACAGGATCAAGGACTATATCTGCGTCTGATCAGGTATAGCCGTAAAGGCCCCTGACGCTGACTTCGCCGCTCTTGAGGTCCTCAACGGAGCCGTCATCGAACCTGACCTTGAGTGAGAAATCATCGTTGACTTCCAGGGCAGTGCCAGTGCGGCCGTTGCCGTTCTCGACCATGAGCGAATAAGCGGTCACTTTGCTGCCGACGGTTATGTTGAGTTCGCGGTAGCGGGCGAGGTAGTAATCAGAATTGTCGGGCCAGCATGAAGCGAGCTTATCCATTGACTTGATCATCTCGGCGGCGAGTTTAGGCCGGAAGTACTTCTCGCCGTTTTTCTCGATGGACAGGGAAGTGGCGATCCCGGATATCTCTTCGGGGAAGTCCTCCGGATCCTCATTGACGTTGACTCCTATGCCGATGATGCAGGTGTCGATGAAGCCGCTCTCGCCCTCGACGGAAACCTCTGTGAGGATGCCGCAGATCTTCTTTCTGTTGACGAGCAGGTCGTTGACCCACTTGATACTGGTGTCGATCCCGTAGGCGTTCTTTATGGCGTCAGCGACCGCTACGGCGGTCCAGCTCGTGAGGTCCGAGATCATCCCGTAGCCGGATCCGGGCTTAAGGAGATAAGACAGGTATATGCCGACTCCTGAAGGCGAAGCAAAGCTCCTGCCGCGTCTGCCTTTGCCGCCTGTCTGCTGGTCGGCAATGACAACGGTTCCCGAAGGCGCGCCCTGCGAAGCTGAGTCCTTTAAGACTGTGTTTGTTGATCCCACGGTCTCGAAAACATGTATCTCAGCGGTTCTCGTGTCGGGCAGAAGCGCTGATATGGCGCCTTTTGAGAGGATATCCGGGCAGTTCGTCAGAAGATACCCCTTGTTGGTTGAGGATTCTATCCCGTAACCGTCTTCACGGAGAGCTTTAACGGCCGTGTTTACGGCTGCTCTGGAGACTCCCAGGGTCCGGCTGATGGCCTCGCCTGAGATGTAACCGTCTTCTCTGCAGATAAGCTTGAGAACCTCGTCTTTAAGCATTTGGCGCCTCTTTTTTTGATGTTTTCTTTAAATTGGCAAGTAAACTTGCTATTTGAAAAATAATAACACTTTGATTTGATTATGAGGTAAAATAATCATGGTAAGTGCTTTATTTTATTATAAGTCAGGGTGACCATGGGTATATATTCGAGTTTATTGGCTGGAGTAATGCTGCTCAGCATGATTTCAACGTTTGCTCTCGTGCTTTTTTCGAGGCGTGGAGCTAAGACGCTTGAGATCTTGTTGTCGGCCTGCATCATGGTCAGCAACATCGGATACTTCATGCTCTCCTGTTCCAGGAATATCGAAGAAGCGATCCTCGCGAACGCGTTGTGTTATATCGGCGGACTCTTCCTGCCGCTCCTGATCGTTTATATCCTTATCGATTATTCCGATTCCAAGGTGCCTATCTGGTTCACGGCTGCGATGATCTTCTTCAACGTCGTAGTTTTCCTGTCAGCACTTCTTACTGACAGACTTCCGTATTTTTATTCGTCACTTTTCTTCGCGCCCGGCAATCCTTCGTTCCTTATCAAGGAGCCCGGCCCGATGTATTACGTTAAGTTCATTATCCTCGCGGTTGAGGTAGCTCTCGTAGCATTCTTCACGATCCTCACATATCTCGGCAAGAGAAATGCTTCATTCAGGACAATGATGATCTACGCAGGATCGCTGATCGGTGCTCTTGTTGTTTATCTGGCAAGAAGGATCTTCGATATGCAGATCGATCTTCTGCCGTTCTTCTATCTCGTCTGCTCATTGATCCTGGACTACGTTGTTACCAGAACGACGATCTATAACGTTAACCTGAGCGTTCAGGAGAAGATCGACGAGCTCAGCACTTACGGCTATATTGCTTTCGACAGGAAGTTCAGATATGTCGGAAGCAACCCCGTATCCGAGAAGTTCTTCCCTGAGATCAAGAACGCCAGGATCGACAATAAGATCATCGCTAAGGATTACGCTCTTAAGGACCTTCTCAAGTGGGTCGCCGATAATGCCAATGAATCAATGGCCAAGAAGCAGACCAGCGGTAAGTTCAAGAAGGCCATTGTCATCAATGACAGAAGTCCGAACGAGAGACGCCACTTGGAGTGCGAGATGAGCTTCATCCACTTCGGTTTTGATAATCACGTAACAGGCTATCTTGTAGAGATCGTTGACGACACCGAGCAGCACAACATGATCGAGTCCATGAGCTTCAGGGGTGAGTCACTGCAGCGTGAGGCTGAGCGTCAGGCTAAGAGAGCCAAGTCGATGCAGATGTCCACCATCCTCGGAATGGCTGCCATGATCGAATCCCGTGACAACTCCACGGGCGGTCACATCAACAGAACATCAGCCTGCGTAGCTTTGTTCGTTGAGCACTTAAGGAAGCTCGATGACTACAACATGAGTGAGAGCTATTGGGATGCGGTAATTAACGCTGCTCCTCTCCACGACCTCGGTAAGATTGCGGTTGACGATGCCATCCTTAGAAAGAGAAGCGGACTTTCCGATGAAGAGTACGAGAAGATGAAGGAGCATGCTACCTTCGGTGCCGTTACCATCAATAAAGTCCTCGAAGACGTTGACGATAAGGAATTCGTTAAGGTCGCAGCCAACGTCGCCCACTATCACCATGAGAAGTATAACGGTACGGGATACCCTGAACAGCTAAGAGGCGAGAATATTCCGTTTGAGGCCAGGATAATGGCCCTGGCAGATGTTTTCGACGCCCTGGTAAGCCGCCGTTATTACAAAGAAGCTATGCCTTATGAGGATGCTTTCGATATCATCAAATCAGAATTGGGACATCACTTCGATCCTCATCTCGGACGTATCTTCGTATCACTGAAGCCGGATATCGTCGAGCTCTACGAGACATTCAAGGATACTGACTACGAGCGCTGATAGCCTCGCTTATTTGATCTCTTCGTTGATTATGTTCCTGACCCACTTGTACTTCTTATAGTGCATAAGTACTACAGGTATCTTTATTATCTCATCCAGGTTAAGAATGAAGTAAACGACCATAACGGGCCAGTTGAATACGAATGCCGCAAGATATCCGACAGGCACGATAAAGGCCCACATCGTAACCGTATCGCATATAAATCCGAACTTCGTATCGCCGCCGGCACCGAAGATACCGCCGATGAGCGTTGAGTTGATCGATCTGCCGAGAATGTAGTAGCTGCACATCATGAGCATGATGAACAGGTAATGCTCGGCCGTTTCCGAGAGATTTATGAAGTGCAGGATAACGGGCGCAGATGCCGCAGCAATGATTCCCAGAATGATTCCGGATATGACCGTGAGCTTGAAGAGCTTGTCGCCGTATGACTTAGCGACTTCGAGATTGCCTGCGCCGAGCTCATTGCCGATAACGATGACGCTTCCGCTTGCGATCGCAAAGCAAAGACATGATACGAGGTCTTTAACGATGGCGGCAATGGCATTGGCTGATGCAACGTCTGTACCGAGGTGACCTAATATTACCGTTATCATGGCAAAGCCGAAGCCCCAGATAAGCTGGTTCAGAAGGTACGGAAGGGTATATTTAGAGAACCTCTTACGGATGTCGATATCAACATGAAATATGTCCCTGGGCTTAAGCCTGATCTTCGTCTTCGTGAAGTAGAAGATGACGCAGAGAACAAAGCCCGTCAGATCGGCGATCGTAGTAGCCAGGGCAGCACCTGAGATCCCCATGGCAGGAGCGCCGCAAAGGCCGAAGATGAATACTGCGTTAAGGATGATATTAAGAACGACCATTACAATGCTCGCGATGGTGCAATGAAGGACCAGACCTATATTTTTCAGAAGCGTGGAAAATACCATGCTGAGGATCATGAAGATATATGAGAAAGCCGCAAATCTTAAGTAGGGGATACCGCCTTCGATGAGCTCAGGCACATCAGTAAATATCCTCATTACGCCTTCAGGCATGAACATCGTACACCCGAAGAACACTACTATTACAGGTATTGAGAGTACTATCATGTATCCGAAAACTTTCTCGATAGATCTCGTGTCGCCCTTGCCCCAATACTGGGCAGACAAGATCGCGCCTCCCTCGGTTATCGAGAAACCGAACAGTGAGAGGACAAAAGCCACCTGAGTTGCCAGTGATACCGATGTCATCGATTCCGGTGACAGGAAGAGCAGCATTACCGCATCCGATACCGGTACGAGCGCGAACATAAAGTTCTGCAGCGTCATCGGCAGTATCAGCTTTAGCAGTTTCTTTCTGAATGTAGTGTCGTTTCCATTTTGCATGTTGGATATTTTAGCAGACAAATAATAAAAATAAAGGGGAAGGGATTCTTTAAGGTATAATAATCAAATAAACAGAATATTTATCTGGATTATAATAAAAACTGAATTTGTATTTCTTAACGAAGGGAATATTATGAAGACGTTTCTTGGGAACAAGAAGGTAATCAATGCGATTATCGTGATATTGGCTTTGGTCTTGCTGATAGTTGTTATTCCCATTATCGCCGCATCTTTTTATTCCCGTCCGATGGCAGACGATTTCGGTTATTCTCACGGAGTCTATAGTGCAGTTCAAAATGGCGGGGGCCTCATTGACGTTTTGGCGGCCAGCTTTACCCGTGTAAAAGAGATATATCTGGATTGGCAGGGAACATATGCTGCAGTTTTCTTCTTTACTCTTCAGCCCGGAGCATTTACTGACAAAACATACTTCTTAACAAGCATAATCCTGCTGGTTTCTCTGATTTCTTCTACATTGTTTTTCGCTGTCTCTGCATTAAAGGCTCTGGGCGCAAAACGGGAATCAGGTGCGATCTTAGCTCTTGTGATCCTTATAATCGAGATCAGTTTTGTAGTTGATAAATACCAGGCGTTCTTTTGGTGGAACGGATGCTCTTATTACACACTCTTCTATTCGATAGCACTGGTATTCTTATCGCTCTTGATCAAGATGTATAACGCAGAGAAAAAAACCGTGAAATATACTTGTTTTGCCATTTCAATTGTATTAGCAGCGCTGATCGGCGGCGGCAATTACTCTACGGCTCTTGTTACCTCGGTCTTGTTATTTACGGGGTTAGTATTTGTCTTCGTAAAAAAGAGAAAAGCTTTCCCTTTATTCCTTATCGTGTTTGTAGTGCTGGTCCTCGGATTTGCGGTCAGCATGACCGCCCCCGGCAACAGCACTAGAGCAGCTTCCGTCTCAGGAACGTCAGCTCTTGAAGCCATAGTGCTGTCTGTCATGTATGCCTTCGTTTATATCTTCAAGTGGACGGGCCTTGCTCAGATTGCAGGGTTCATCTTGATTGCAATGATCGCGCTTCCAGCAGTTAACAATACTAAATTCAATTTCAGATATCCGCTGTTCGTAGTGTTGTTCTCGATAATGGTCTTCGCAACACAATTTACTCCGCCCATTTATTCCATGGGATATATCGGCGAGGGAAGACAGGTCAACATTTTCTATTACTCTTACTATTTGCTGGTCTCATTCGATATCTTCTATGTATGCGGCTGGATCAGCAAAAAGGGACTGCTTAAGAACATGTCCGTGAACGTTAAGAGCAAGATTGCTCTTGCTTCACTTATTGTTTCAGGGTGTCTCGCTTTGGGCGGATGCCTTATCTACGGGTTAAACAACATCACATCCATTGAGATCACAAAGGCTCTGGCTGAAGGCATCCCTCAGAAATACAGCGCTGAATATGATGAGAGGATAGCTTCAATCAAGAGCGGCAATACCGCAATTAGTGATATTGAGACGATTCCGGATTTCTTTGAGAAGTTCTGCATCGAATCAGATTCAAAATACTGGGTAAACGTCCAGATGGCCGAGTATTTCGGTGTAGATGAGATAACGTTGGTATCTGATTGAAGACCGATTTAGTGTCTGACCGAAGGCCGATTCCGCATGGTACGAAAAAATGATGAAACGAGTTGTTTTCATGCACTGTTTCGTCACAAAAGGCGTGAAAGTGACGTAGGAATGCGAAAAACACCTGTTTTCGTGAATGTTTCGTCACTCGAGTTCTGTATTAAATCGTCGAAAAAAGCATGAAAAAAATACAGAAAACCGTAGATTCCTGTATTTTTTCGGGGGGCGAAAACGCAAGCAAAAAATACAGAACTGCACCCAACCAAAACGGGCTGCCTCCAATCGGAAGACAGCCCGCCATCAATTGCTTTATAACACCAAAAAGATCAGTCGTCGATGGACTTATCAGTAGCTCTGTTGTAGATGTCCTCGACTTCCTTGGAAGGTGCCTTGGTAACGAGAGTTGCTACGATTGCTACGATGAGACCGCAGATGAATCCGGGAACGATCTCGTAAATGCCTGTATCCTTGATGAGAGGCGTGCTGATCGTGTCTGTGAAGCAGAGGAGCCATGCGATATCGGCAACGGCGCCTGCGATGATTCCGGCAACAGCGCCCGGATAGTTGAAGCGCTTCCAGAACAGGGAGAGGATGATGACAGGTCCGAATGATGCGCCGAACAATCCCCAAGCGTTCTCAACCATTGCCATGATGTTTGCTGACCAGGAATTAGGATTATCGATTCCTGCGAGTGCAATGAAGAATGCAACGACTGCAACGATAAGAACTACGATACGTCCGACCCAGAGCATCTCCTTGTCGGATGCTTTGTTCTTGCGGAGGAGGGGCTTATAGATGTCGCTTGTGAATGCTGAAGAAGCAACGAGGAGCTGGGAGTCAGCAGTAGACATTGCAGCTGCGATGATAGCTGAGAGCAGGATTCCTGCGAGGAATCCTGGGAAGATATCACAGACGATCTCGATGAAGATCCTCTTACGCATATCTGAACCGTCAGCTGCTTTTATGAGAAGAGTTTCAGCAAGTGACTTACCGTCTGAGAGCAGGTAAGTTCTTCCGAGATAAGCGATCACAATAGCTGCGCCGAGTGTGAGGATGACCCAGACGATGGCAACAGCTGCTGATTTTTTGACCTGTGAAGGCTTGTTGATAGACATGAAGCGTACAAGGATATGAGGCATACCGAAGTAACCGAGGCCCCAGCCTAAGCCGGTAACGATATCCTGCCATGAAGCTTCGAACGGGTTAGTGGAGAATGCGGAAACGCCACCTGGGATAGCGTTATATTTGGATAGGTCAAAGTGACCTACTGCGTCCATTACGATCGGTACAGCGAGGAGAGCTACGAGCATCATGAGACCCTGGAAGAAGTCGGTCCAGCAAACTGCTTTGTAACCGCCCATGAATGTATAGATGAGGATCAGCACTGCGAAAATGATAAGTGCGAGGTGCTGGTGATCATTGAACCAGGGAAGCACAGAAGCAAATACCGTTGTTCCTGCGTTGAATGCTGAAGCTACATATACGGTGAAGCTGATGAGGAAGATGACCGCACAAACGATCTTCAATACAGGATTCTGGCTTGCAAATCTGTTTGTGAGATACTGAGGTACCGTGATGGAGTCACCTGATGCCCTTGAAAAACGGCGAAGCCTTGTAGCTACGAATATCCAGTTAGCAGCAGTTCCCAAAGCCAGTCCGACACCAATCCAAACCTGTCCCATACCGAGAGCAAAGATTGCACCGGGGAAACCCATCAAGAGCCAGCCGCTCATGTCCGATGCCTGCGCACTCATCGCAGTAACAAAAGGACCCATGTGACGACCGCCTAAGAAATACTCTTTCTCGTTCCCGTTCTTACTCTTGAAGAAGAAGTAAATACCGATGGCAAGAACGACTACGAAATAGAGTATAAAAGCAATAATCTTGTCCATAACATACTCCTTTGGTGGAAATTAACATAAGAATTATAACAGAAAAACTCTGCCGTACATTATCCACAAGCCCATTTTTTAGCGTGTTAAGGGCAGCCCGGACCGCACTTGATCTTAATCGTCTTCTTCGTCTTCGTCTTCAGAATTGTTTCCGGGAGCTCTGTGTAAGCGGTGATCAAGAATAATGAGCTTTTTTGCAAGCTCGTCATACTGATTCATAAGATCAGTGCTGTTGATGCGCTTTACATCAAGTTCGGTATTGATCTTGTTCAGCTTCTCCTGAAGGGGAATGATCTCTTTCTCGAGCATTTTGTTGATTAAAGATTTTCGAACATTATAAAGAACGATGGCGATAACGAAGGCTGCGACCGCGACAGCAAACATCCACCAGCCGAATGCCCAGATAAGGAGTATCAGACCGAATACGCCCAGTAATGAGAAATATATCTTGAGCGGCTCTGTCGGGTCTTCCTTTGCTTTATCGAAAATGTTGACTATCTTGTTGACGAATTGCTTTTTGTTATTCTCCCTGGCGATGTGGATGCCGTTGAGGCGCTTTTCTGCAGTCTCTTTATCTCCTTCGAGCCTATGAATATCCTGTTCATTCTGTCTGTACTCTTTGAGGATGCCAAGAGCCTTTTGGATGCTGCCAAAATATTCCTTGTGCTCGGGAAGGCAGCTGGCTAAGGCCTTGACCAGAACGGGGTGGTTGTCTGTTATATGGATCTTTTTGTAGTTGATGATGGGCGAGAGCGATTTCCATTTGCATGCGCATAAGAACAGTCCTCTTAAGGCTTCGAAGCTGTGAGGATCCTTCTTGATAATGAAATCATAAGCTTCTTTGGCAGAGCCGAATTCGCTTCTGGTCAGAGCTCTGGTTGCGATGTCGACTACGTTATCTTCTCGAAAATATTCATAGTCGTATGTAACTCCGCAGAAAGGGCAGATATATAACTGACGGTCGATGTCGATATTGAGCAGACCGCCGCAGCTGTTGCAAAGATGGCTCTTAACAATGGTCATATTATCTGCCTTTCTTTTTAGATGACTTTGTCAGTTCTTTGCCTTTCCTTAAGATATATATTGCAGTGAGAGGGCTTACAAACATTCCGAGATCTGCGATTATCACCATACAGAAGTTAGATACTTCGATCGCGCCGAGATCAAACGGTCCGGATATTGCCAGTATGAGATAGCTTAGGTTATTGATAACCAGGAAGAAGACATATACGGCAATATATATCCAGAGCTTTGGAAGATCCCTCTCGCGTTCTCTGTTCTTATAGAAAGGATAGAGAATGATGAGCCAAGCTGCGACATTAACCAGAGATTTAAAGATGTTGAATATATAAGTGACTCTGTATAACTTCTCGAATTCCAGAAAATCTGTGGTTAAGAACTTCTCTGAAATAACGGCAAACAGAGGAATGGATATCAATTCGATGAGGACGACGGCAATAAGGCCTTTTGCATTATAACGGTACTTGGCATAAAGGAAGATCGCCAGAACGGTTATTATCGCGAGCAGCATCTGAAGGATCGTAACGCTGGTGTTTATAGTCGTGACATTATTGACTGACAGATGAGATTTGATGAGCGTGTACATGCCGCTCAAGACTCCGCCCAGACCATGAGAAATAGCCCAGATCCCCAGGATCCTGGTAAGCTGATCTTTACGGTACATAATGATCAAACCGATAAGAAGCGTAATAGAGCACAGTACCGGCATGCCGTATGTATACAGTAAATACAAGAATCTGGCTAAGAATGACATCCTATATCTCCCGAACTAATTGAGTTACGCGACTATAATATCATAAGTTCAGCGCTTGCGAGTTTTGATAAATTCGGTCACATAGCAGGGGATCACACCAACTGCATAACAGATTAGGTCGTTAACGGAAAAGCTTGTTCCGATGATTGTCCTGAGCAACGGATCTGTGATCCCGAACCTGTCACAGAATCCCCACAGCTGAAGGAACTCAACTATAAAAGCAAAAACAAGTATCGCTGTCGGCAGAATGAACCATTTGGCCGGCCTTCTTACACTGACAGTCCTAAACAGAGTATAGAGCAGGATGACGACCAGCACATCACCTAAGTAGATGCGTATCCATCCTGTGCCGAACAGGCCGATCAATATCTCGATTCCAAGCAGGATCGCTGATGCAATTCCGTAGAACAGCCGTTTGTTCATGATATCAGTCCGGTTCATAAACAGACCAATTCCTCTTATCCCAGATATTCCCGTTAACCATATACCATGTTGACCACTCGTCATCGAAAAGGTAGTGCTTGTTATTTACAGGGCTCCAGTCCTCGGCAGAGTAGATTATCTGGTCGCCGGACTTGTCACACGGGGTTATGGGATTTCCCGTAAACGGATTGACCGGATCTTCTATTACGCCTTCGAAAGCAAGATAAGGAGTGTCCGCATTAGTCATGAAATCATCAACTGTCGTAAAGCCTTCGCTGTTAAAATCCTTGACCATAAGCACGCAATTAGCGTTCTCGGCGTCGAAGCCGATATCGGTAACGTTAAGCTCATCGAATTGTCCGAGATTGTAACCGTGGTCTGAGACTATGATGATCCTGGTGTTGTCGTAAAGGCCGTTCTCGCGCAGATAATCAAACCAGTTTCCGAGTGATATGACAGCAGCCATTGCGCATTCGTAATGAGAATAGTCAAGCGGATCAGTGTCCATTCTCATCGTTCTGCCATCTACCGTAAAGCGGTCCGTGTGGGCAAGATCATATCCGGTGTTATCGACATATAAAGCCGGCTTATATTCAGGTTCTGAGAGCAGACATACGGAGTGCGCTGTTCCGTTCTTATACATGAAAAAGCAGTTCTGAGGATCGTCTGTGATCTGAACTACATCATCCAAAGCTTCCAATGCCGCGTATTCAACAGCGAATTCACCGAATCCGTCGACCTGGGTGTGAATGGAATCAACAGTCAAAGTCGGATCGGAATAGTAATTTAATTCAGTACTGTTGAAGTTGCCGTTATCATAGAACGGAGGCTGGATCAGATAGGGCAGGGTCTTAACCAGTCCGTAGCAGAAGTAGTTTCTGCAGTACCTCAGTTCCAGCCTGTCGCCGAAATCTATAAGAAGCTCGCTGTCACTATTGAATGCACCTGCCATGTTGAATGCGCGGGTGTTTTCGAGACCATCGTAAATGCTGACATCGGATACCCATTCGTAATTTGCGAACGGGGGATCGGAGACTGTTACGTTCCAGCCGCTTTCCGAGAATATCCTGGGCATGAGAAGGATCGATTCGTTATGCTTGTCGACAAGGAGAACGTCTGATCTGGCATTCATATTCAGAGGAGTATACTCGTATCCGCCGTAAAGTGCGGGCGCTCCGTGATTGGTGTGAAGTCCGTATGACATCGTGTTCGGATAGTATGTAAAGCCGTCGAACTGCTGCGCGACATCAGGTCGCTCGTTAAACAGATAAGGGACGTAAGCGCCGATCATTCTGTCCATCATGATGACCACGACGTTCTGACCGGTTGTGGTAAGCGGAACGACGCAATCTTCGCGGGATGTCTCGTTGTACCAGATGTGGTTTGATATCTGATTATATATGAGCGAGAAGTTAAATAACGAGATAGCTGCTATCGTTATGACTGAAGCTGCCAGCAGGAACTTCATTACGCTCTTAAACTTAAGAACGAAGAATATAACTATGGCAGCAATAACCAGATCTGCAGCAAGATTGATCGCAATCTCTGAGATAGCGTAATTCATCGGTTTCTCGTAAACGACTGTCTTCTGAAGAAGGCCGAAGTTCTTATTGAACAGTACGTAATTGACTGTCCCTGCGATCGCACAGACAGGCGCTGCGCACATAATGATCTTCTCTGTCTTAGTTTTAGTGAAGTAGTAGAAAACAGGGATCCAGATGAGGAAGAACCCGATTGCGGTAAGAAGGCTCGGGATAATGTAGAGGAGTGGGGAATGAGGATCCTCAATGAAGGTATTAAACAGCTCAATAGGATTCTTGGAGATGATATCTCCGGGAATGAGAAGACCCGTAAGTGCTGTGAGAACTGCCAGAGAAAAAATAATGACGCCAAGGCTCCCCTTAACGGGTTCTGCTTTCTTAGTCTGCTTTACCCCGGGCTCAATTCCTCTTAATCTGACAATAAGGTTCTTTACAAGTGAGAATACGTTATTAAGTGTCCAGTAGAAAACAAGACCTGCAGGCGAGTGATAAAGGAATACAAGGAATATAACTGCAATTCCGTAAACCTGTATCTTTGCCTTAAGAGGATGACCCTTTGTATAGAGGATTCCTGATACGATATTGATCACTGTCATAAGTATCGGAAGGATATTAACGGGGAAACTTCCGATCATGAAGGACGCATCTTCTTTGCCGAGGTCAGTGATAAACAGGAACGATGCTCCATGAAGGATCTTCATGCCTGACAGGAGATTATATGCTGCAATGAAGAAAGGTATCTGCAGGAGCAGAGATGCCGAACTCTTAAGTGCATATATCGGCTTATAGTTGTTGATTCGGTAATATTCCTGAAGCATCAGGAAGCGTTCGTCGCCCTTGAATGTCTGCTTTGTCCGCTTGATGCGGTATGCCATCTTCGCCTGGATATCGCGTTCTTCAGCCTGAAGCTCGTCAGCACGTTTATAGAGCGGGAGGACCAGGAAGTTAATTGCAAGACTTAAGATGATGATGGACAGACCTGCATTGTCCGTGATCTTGTTTGCAAACATAAAAACAGCTTCAAAAAGAAGCTTTAACGGCTGAACAAACAGATAAAACAAGCAATCCAAAAAATCCATGGATTTTATTATATACCTAATTGATATTTAGTATAAAATCTTATAAAGCACCATCCTAAAGTGCCAAACGTGAAGAATAGAAGGAAGATAACTATGATCAAAGCATTACTGACTATAGATGACGTCTCATCCGTGAACACTCCGGCCATCGTTGATTATCTGTGCGGGAAAAACATTAAGGTCATAATGTTCATGGTGGGCCAGTGGGCTGAGAACCATCCTGATGAGCTCATTTATGCTCTTCAGCACGGCATGATCGTCGGCAATCACAGCTACACTCATCCTCATTTTTCAGACCTGACGTTCGAAGAGTGTGTAAAAGAGATCGAGAAGAACGAAGAAGTCCTTAACAGCTTCTATGAGAAGGCCGGCGTTAAGAGAAGATTCAGGCCTTTCCGCTTTCCGTATGGTGACAAGGGCAGTGAGAACAAGGACCTTATCCAGAAATATCTGGCAGACAACGGATTTGATAAGGTTGACGATAGAAATATCCAATATCCTTTCTGGCACGACCAGGGCCTTGATAAAGACATAGATACGTATTGGACATTTGATTTCCAGGAATACTGCATACGTCCAAACAGCGGGTTCACATTGGAAGATTCCATGAAGAAGATCCACGATCCCGATCCTGACGACGGTGCAGCTTTGCTTAAGGAGCCGGGCAATCACATCCTTCTTCTTCATGCCCATGATGAGACTGATGAACTTGCTCCGGGATATTACCGCATCTTCATCGATGAACTCCTGAATAATGGCGTGGAGTTTATCGAGCCGGCATTTTTGTAATATCTGATCAGTATTTAGTTTTCGAGAATAAGAAAAGGGGATGTCTCAAAGCACGAGACATCCCCTGATCATTTTATGGCATTTGAAAATTGCTGAGTTATTTGTGTTGACTGTGGCATTTTCCGGCCATGGCGCAATGAGAACAGTTGCATCCGCATGAGCTCTTTCCGGCCTTCTTGTCTTTGATCAAGCTTCTGGCAGCAAAGAATACTGCGATAGCTACTAATGCTATTATCAGGATGTTTACCCAGTTTGAAGCAAGCCAGTCAATCATATTTTTATGCCTTTACAGTATTTACCTTTACTTTCTTTCCTTTCTTGTCAGGTCTTACGAGGAGGAAGATGAGACCTGCAAGAACCAGGATTGCGAAGATCAATCCGAACACGTTGACAGCGCCTGTGAAGAGGAGACCGAACTGGTATACGATGAGCGCAATTGCATAAGCGAATACGCACTGGTATCCAATGGCAAACCATGTCCACTTAGCGTTGTTCATCTCTCTCTTGATAGCACCGATTGCAGCAAAGCAGGGTGCGCAGAGGAGGTTAAAGATGAGGAATGCAAAGCCTGAGAGCTGGTTCAAGCCTTCGAAATCAAGCACACCGAATACGCCGACAACTTCTTCTTTTGCAACAAGACCCATGATTGTAGCGATCGTTGCCTTGATGTTTGCAAATCCAAGAGGAGCAAAGATCCACTTGATCGCATTACCGATGATTCCGAGGACTGATGCCTCCAGCTCCATATCCGGATCAAATCCAAATCCGTCACCTGTGTTTCCGAATACGGATCCGAGCCAGATGGCGATGGAGGAGATCAGGATAACGGTTCCTGCCTTCTTAATGAAGGACCATCCGCGCTCCCACATGGATCTCAAAAGATTGCCTAATGTGGGCCAGTGGTAAGCAGGGAGCTCCATTACGAACGGTGCAGGATCGCCTGCGAAAGGCTTTGTCTTCTTAAGAAGGATTCCTGAGATAACAACTGCAGCAACGCCGATGAAGTAAGCAGAAGGTGCAACCCATGAGCCGCTGAATGCAGTGTGACGGAATAAAGCCGCGGTGATAAGGGCAATGATAGGAAGCTTAGCGCCGCAGGGAATAAATGTTGTAGTCATGATTGTCATTCTGCGGTCACGCTGATTCTCGATCGTACGTGATGCCATGATACCCGGAACGCCGCATCCTGAAGATACGAGCATAGGAATGAATGATTTGCCTGAAAGACCGAATCTTCTGAAGATCCTGTCGAGTACGAATGCCACACGTGCCATGTATCCGCAGGACTCAAGGAAAGCGAGGAGGAAGAAGAGTACGAGCATCTGGGGAACGAATCCCAATACCGCACCAACACCGCCGACGATACCGTCAACAACAAGACCTGTTACGAAGTCGTTAGCACCGGCCTTCTCGAGAAGTCCTGAAACGAGATCAGGAATGCTGGGAACGAATACAGCGCCTTCGGTCTCGTCCATGCCGGGAGAAGTGAATTCGCCTCCTTCATCAAGAGCGCCTGCTTCTACAAGCGGAGCTTCAATGTCGTAACCCTTCTCGATCAATTCATCAGCATAGAAACCGTAGTCTTCTTCAAAAGCACCGAAGTCAGCATCTTCGAAGTCAGCCTGAAGGTTCTCTGCACCTGTTACGTCATTGTCAGCTGCATCGTCGATAACAGCCTTTACTCCGTCAACGAAAACTGCCTCGCCGGCCCAGTTATCAACGTCTTCGTCGAACTGCTTCTGGCCGATACCGAAGAGGAAGAAACCGTCACCGAAGAGATTATCATTTGTCCAGTCGGTAAGGTTAGCACCGAATGTTGTCATTGCGATGAAGTAAACGAGCCACATGATGAGCGCGAAGATAGGAAGGCCAAGGATACGGTTGGTTACGATCTTATCGATCTTATCTGATGTGGAGAGCTTGGCCTTATTATGCTTCTTGTAGCAGCTCTTAATGATGGAAGCGATATAAACGTAACGCTCGTTTGTGATGATTGACTCTGCGTCGTCTTCGAGCTCTGTCTCGGCTGCTTTGATGTCGTTCTCAATGTGTTCGAGCTTTTCATTGGAGATTCCGAGCTTCTCGATTACCTTTTCATCCCTCTCGAAAACCTTGATCGCATACCATCTCTGCTTATCAGCATCCATATCATGCAGGCATGCTTCCTCGATGTGAGCGAGAGCGTGTTCTACGGGACCTGAGAAAGAGTGGGGAGGAACAGTCTTTGTTGACTCAGCTGCCTTGATAGCTTCTTCAGCAGCTTCCTTGATGCCTGTTCCCTTAAGAGCGGAGATAGCAACAGCCTTGCAGCCCATCTGCTTGCCGAGCATCTCGAGGTCGATCTTATCGCCGTTCTTTTCAACGATATCCATCATGTTTACTGCCATAACGACAGGGATACCCAATTCTGTAAGCTGTGTTGTGAGATAGAGGTTACGCTCTAAGTTAGTACCGTCAACGATGTTGAGGATAGCATCGGGATTCTCATCGATGAGATAGTTACGAGCTACGACTTCCTCCAATGTATAAGGTGAGAGGGAATAGATACCCGGAAGGTCAGTGATTGTAACACCTTCGTGCTTTTTGAGCTTACCTTCCTTTTTCTCGACAGTTACGCCCGGCCAGTTGCCGACGAACTGATTGGAACCCGTGAGAGCGTTGAAGAGCGTTGTCTTACCGCTGTTCGGGTTACCTGCTAATGCAATTTTAATTTTCGAATCTGCCATTTGTTTTACCCCTCCTGATTATTCGACTTCGATCATATCGGCGTCGTTCTTACG
>JAILHX010000128.1 GCA_024695565.1 Saccharofermentans sp.
GGGGTGGATTTCTTACCGACACAGCAAGTATAGTACTGCACCGCACTCCAGTTACCCTGGCTGCCCTGGTATATGTATACCATGCATGCGCCTCTGTCTACGAGGATCAGATAATTCGTTTTACTTGAGAAGCTCTGTGCAAAGGCATCTACGTCCGGGTACGGTGACGGTTCCGGAGGTGCTGCGAGCACTTCGGGGCCGTCGTTGATCTCACAAGCTTCGCTCCTTACGCTGGTGATACCGCAGAGATCACCGGGAGCGCCGCTGTCTTTGGCTGTCAGAACGATCTGAATGGACTCGATCTTCAGAGATTCTCTTGATGTTCCTGCCATCTCGCCGTTCTTTGCCCAGCCCATCCAGCCGATATTCTGGACATGCACTCTATAATAAACATCGTAATAGTTAGCTACATCGCCTTCGAGCTTGATCTCGATTGCCTCAAGTCTCTGACTCTTACCGAGTGAACCGCTCATCTCACCGTCAGAAGCCCAATCGCCTTCCCATCCGACATTCTGAACGTGTGAATGGTACAGGATGGAACCTTCGTACTGACCTCCCGTGAGAAATATCTCTATAGCTTCAACTCTCTTGCACTGACCGGTAGTTCCGGAAGGGTTGCCGTCTGACTTCCAGTCAGTCTCCCAACCGATATCCTGAATGTGAGTATGGTATTTGACACCCATGGAGGTGCCTGCATTCTTTGGAACGATCCTTATCTGTAATTCTTCGACTCTTCTGGACTGGCCTTCGGTGCCTGCCATAAGACCGTCAGATACAACTCCCTGTGAATCGCCGTAATCCTGAATGTGTGCCTGATATTCAACGGAATAGACCGCAGCCAGATCACCTGTAAGCCTGATCTCGATCCCTTCGATCCTGAGGCTCTGGCCTGCCGTTCCCGCCATCGTGCCTGCAGATACATAATCCTGCCAGCCGATATTCTCTACGTGAGTCCTGTATTCAAGAGAACCGTCAACTCCTGTCGTGTTCTCCATGTTGATCGTTATGGCTTCAAGTCTTCTGGACTGACCTCTTGTGCCAAGCGTAAGTGTGCCTGTGGATGCATCCCAGGTTCCTTCGCAGTCACCTACATCCTGAACATGGCATGTGCCCGACAGCGTGATACCTTCTACTGCCGCATTAACTGAATATGAGAAAGGCAGCAACCCGATAACCACAGATGCTGCCAACATAAATGCTATTCCCTTGATAATGCCCTTAATACTCATAACAATTCCTCACCTTCAGGAATCATTATAAACCAACAAAGGAGAATTATATAAAATATTTTAGATTTGTCTTATCGAATCTCTGACAGTCTCGGCTGGATGATATCCTTGGCTGACATGTTAAGCAGAGTACCGTCACTCATCTTATACCCTTCCGGAGAAGCGCTGCCACTGTATTCACCCACAACATCAGGCCACTTGATGCCGATATCGGGATCGTTCCAGGCTAGTCCGCCCTCATCGTTCGGATGGTAGAAGTCATCCACCTTATAGCAGAACTCAGCCATATTAGACAATACAAGGAATCCGTGAGCAAAGCCCTGAGGGATCAGGAACTGCTTCTTGTTCTCTTCGGTAAGTTCAACGCCGAAGTGCTTGCCGTATGTAGGAGAACCTTCGCGAAGATCCACTGCAACATCAAATACCGAACCCTTGATCACGCGTACAAGTTTGGTCTGAGGGAAGTTGATCTGGAAATGAAGACCTCTTAATACGCCCTTGGTCGAAGAAGACTGATTGTCCTGTACGAATGTATAGTTAAGTCCGTTCTCTTCCATATCCCTCCGGCTGTATGTCTCCATGAAGTAACCTCTGTTATCTCCATGAACTGCAGGGGTAATTACACAAAGCCCCTCTATTCCGCCTACATTCTTCTCAACCGTGATCTGTCCCATCAGATCTGTGCCTCCTTAAGATATCTGCTGACAGCATCCTGCCAGGTCGGCAGAGGCGTGAACCCCGCCTCGACTAATTTGCTCTTATCAAGTCTTGAATTGAACGGTCTTGCCGCCTTGGACAGACCATATTCAGCCGTAGTTACCGGAGTAACTTTGGTCTCAAGACCGTACTGCTTATAGAATTCCACGCAGAAGTCATACCAGGAGATATACCCTCCTTCGTTCGTAGCATGGTAATAACCGTACTTATCCGTCTCTGCCATATCAATGAGCAAACGGGACAGATCGTATGTATAAGTGGGCGTGCCTATCTGATCGTTAACGACCCTGACTTCATCGTGAGTCTTGCCGACGTTTATCATGGTCTTGATGAAGTTCTTGCCGTTAAGACCGAATACCCATGCGATCCTGACGATAAAGTACTTCTCAAGGATCGAAGATACAGCCTGTTCGCCCTGAAGCTTGCTCTCGCCATACACGTTCAGAGGAGCGTAGTTCTTGTCATCGGGTTCCCAAGGGCGCTCTCCCTGACCGTCAAACACATAGTCAGTGCTGATGTATATCATCTTGCAGTCAAGTTCTTTGCAGACCCTTGCAATATTCTCGGTTCCCTTGGCATTGATGGAGAAGACTTTCTCTTTGTTCTCTTCATCTTCGGCCGCGTCGACTGCCGTCCAGGCAGCACAGTGAACCACAACATCAGGCTTAACCTCAGCGAGAACTGATGCTACGGCTTCGCTGTCAGTGATATCGAGCTGAACGTACGGCATTGATGTAACCGCTGTTCCGTCTGCTACTCCGCTATATACAGGTGCTATGTCAGAACCGACGCCTTCGAATCCGCGTGAAGCGATCTCATTCATTACATCGTGACCTAACTGGCCACCTACTCCGGTAACAAAAAACTTCACTTACCTGTCTCCGTACATCTTCTCGTAGTAGTTCTGGTACTCACCGGAAATGATGTCTTCCCACCATTCCTTATGTGTCAGATACCATTCGATGGTCTTGTCGATACCATCAGCAAACTTTGTCTCAGGGAGCCAGCCGAGCTCGTTATGAATCTTGGTCGGATCGATCGCATATCTCATATCGTGACCCTTACGGTCAGTAACATAAGTAATGAGCGATTCTGGCTTGCCGAGTTTCTGGCAGATGAGCTTAACGATATCGATGTTCCTCATCTCGTTATGACCGCCTACGTTGTAGACTTCGCCGATCTTGCCCTTGTGGATGATGAGGTCAATAGCCTTGCAGTGGTCTTCAACATAGAGCCAGTCACGGACATTAACGCCTTCACCGTATACCGGGAGCGGCTTATCGTTCAGCGCATTGGCGATCATGAGAGGGATAAGCTTCTCAGGGAAGTGATAGGGACCATAGTTATTGGAACAACGGGAGATCGTAACAGGAAGTCCGTATGTTCTGTAGTAAGCAAGAACAAGAAGGTCAGCTCCTGCCTTGGATGAAGAATAGGGGCTGCTCGTATGAATGGGAGTCTCCTCTGTAAAGAACAGATCAGGACGATCAAGAGGAAGATCTCCGTAGACCTCATCGGTAGATACCTGGTGATATCTGATATTGCCGTACTTACGGCATGCATCCATCATTACCTGTGTTCCGAGTATGTTTGTCTTAAGGAAGATCTCAGGATTCTCGATGGAACGGTCAACGTGAGACTCAGCTGCGAAGTTGACTACAACATCCGGCTTCTCATCTTCGAAGATCTTATAGATGGCTTCTCTGTCCGTGATGTCCGTCTTATAGAACTTGAAGTTTGGGTTCTTCATTGCCTCTGCCAGGGTCGACATGTTGCCTGCATAAGTAAGACAGTCAATGCAGATGATCTTGTAGTCAGGATACTTACCAAGCATGTGGTAAACAAAATTACCGCCGATAAAACCTGCTCCGCCCGTAACGATTACATTCATTAGTCTTTATCCTTCTTTCAGATTATTT
>JAILHX010000108.1 GCA_024695565.1 Saccharofermentans sp.
GTCGCAGATCAAGGATAAAGGAACAATTAATAACGGTCAGAATTTCATTACTGCAAAGTCACATTCGGCTGCGAAGCTGTCCCACCTCCCGGGACCTCCGCAGCCGATGTCGTCATAGACTGCGCAAGTTAAGAAGCCGCCGGATCTGGCGCCTCTTATCGCTTCGGGAACGTCGTCAAATACAAGTGCTTTGTCAGGCGTTACCACATTGCCTGATGCAGATATGTAATTGCTCGCGCGAAGGAAGATATCAGGCGAACTCTTATCGATATTGTGTCCCATGTCTTCGAGCGTGATAACGCAGTTAAAAAGGTCTTTTATGCCCGTGCGAGTGAGAGAAGCTGTAGCGTTCTGACGCGACAGGGCAGTCGTTACGGCAAGTGCGAATCCGAGTCTTTTTGCTTCTTCGAGATAAGCTTTTGCGCCCTGCTTGAGCTCTACTT
The DNA here is from genome assembly GCA_024695565.1 of Saccharofermentans sp. The sequence goes on from JAILHX010000108.1 coordinate 444, forward strand.
CAGACCTGTAGAATTCGAAGACCATCGACTCCCATGTGGCTACGATCTCCTGCCATGTAAGAGGGATGCGGTACTTCTCCCGGGTGTATCTCGCGGCATCTTCGATCGTTGCTCTTTTTACGACGTCGGTGTAGTCAGGCGTGACCTCATAACCGTAGCGTCCTAAGAACTCTTTATCGACGTCGTGCCAGACGCTCATGGAATCTAAGAGCGTGCCGTCGAGATCGAATATGAGAAGCCTGACACCCTCCTTGGAGAGCGCCTTGAGCTCGGGATATTTCTCATAGGGTTTATCTGAAACCATCATTCCATGTAAGAGAGTTTGCCCTTAAGATCTGCAAGAGCTTTTTCTCTCTTCTCGTTGAATTCTTTTTTGTTGTTCTCGATGAGATTTCCGCCGTAAGAATCGATCGATACGATCAAGGGTCCGAAGCGCTCTGCCTTAAGCTTCCACATGGCTTCGGGCATGCCGAGATCGAGCCACTCGACGCCTTCGCAGTCAACGATCTCTTCAGCTGCAACAACGGCGCAGCCACCGGGGAAGATCGTGTGGATTGCGCAGTTATCGATGCAGCCCTGAGTCGTCTTGGGACCCATGCCGCCCTTGCCGATGATGATCTTAACGCCTGTCTTGGCGAGGAATTCAGCCTGCGCCTTCTCCATGCGCATCGATGTCGTGGGGCCGACGCTTATGACCTTATACTTATCGGGCTCGCCTTCAGAGTTGATCTTCTTCATGATGGGGCCTGCGTGGAAGATCGCCTTGCCCGTGAGATCAACGGGAGGGTTCTTCTCCCCGATGACTACTCTGTGGTGAACGTCGTCTCTGCCTGTTACGATGTCGCCAGTGAGGTAGATGACATCACCGATATGGACCTTCCTGATATCTTCGTCAGTGACGGGTGTTGTGAATTCAAATGTGCTCATAAGACTGCCCCCTTGTGTGTGAAGAAATCGTAGGTGAAGTCAGGCTTGATGCGGATAGCCGCTCTTCTGTGCGCCCAGCATGCGGTGGACATTCCCATTGCAAGTGTTGCGGGGTGTCTTGAAGCCTGCTCGATGTTGACGCCCATGACCGAGAGCTTGCCGCCGAATCCGCCGGGACCAAGGCCGATCGAATTAAGGCCGTCTTCGATGAGCTTTTCCATCTCTGCTGCCTTGGGGTTGGGGTTGTGTGAACCGACCTGTCTTAACAGGGCTTTTTTCGAGAGCTTGGCGGCGACTTCGGAAGAGCCTGCGATACCGATGCCGACAAGGCACGGAGGGCATGCATTTACGCCATATGTTGTCATCTGCTCGAAAACCGCTTTCGCGATTCCTTCGTAGCCTTCGAGAGGCATGAGAACCTTGGAGAATCCGGGCAGTGAGCATCCGCCGCCTGCCATGTAGAAATAGAGCTCTATCTCATCGCTGTCCTTGACGATCTCCCAGTCGATCCAGGGGCTGTGGGTTCCTATATTGTTTCCTGTGTTTTTCTCATCGAAAACCTCGACCGCATTAGGTCTTAACGGAGCATTTGCAGTAGCGTCCTTAACGGCATCGATCAATGCATCTTCGATGATGTTCATGTAGGGCCAGTTGGCGCCGACACGGACGAAGAACTGCGGAATTCCGGTATCCTGGCATGAAGGGCGCTTCAGTGAATCAGCGAGCTCCATGTTCTTCTGCATTACGTTATAGATGTCGGGAGCAAAGCCTTCGTTCTCTGTCTCCTTCATCTGCTTAAGGCGCGCTTTTACATCGTCAGGAAGGTGTCCTGCGGAATAACTCATAAAGGATGCGACGAGCTTGGCAAGCTGTTCGCGCTGCAAGTCATTAGACATATGGATCCTCCAATTTATTCGGGATGTGTCAATTATAATACATAGATTGGTTTAGGGTTATCACGGACAGTCAAATAACTTATAATAAGCCATAAAATAAAATGATTTCGGATATATGAGGTAGGGATAATGACCGCGGAAGTTAAGGCAAAACCGTCATTGTTTGACGGTCTCCAGGACAAAGTGTTCAGCTACATGGCAATCGCATTTCTCGTGCTGCTGCCGGTAGAGGAGATCTTCTTTGAGATATTACG
>JAILHX010000154.1 GCA_024695565.1 Saccharofermentans sp.
GGCGGCTTCTTAACTTGCGCAGTCTATGACGACATCGGCTGCGGAGGTCCCGGGAGGTGGGACAGCTTCGCAGCCGAATGTGACTTTGCAGTAATGAAATTCTGACCGTTATTAATTGTTCCTTTATCCTTGATCTGCGACCCTTATCTCCATCTATCAGATTTCAGACTGCTTATATGGAACAGGGCTTATTCCTTTCCCTCTTCTTTCTTTTCAGCGGAAGGATCTTCCTTCTTCTCTTCCTTCTTCTCTTCTGCCTTCTTAGAAGCTTCTGACTGTGCTCGTGCCTTTGCTCTCTTCTTCTTAACATTAACGACGATCACGATAACTACGACCGCTCCAATAAGAAGAAATACGCCGAGGACGATGAGACCCGGAATAGCTGCTATAAGATCAAGCACGAGGTCCTGGAAAAACTCAATCGTTCTCTCCTTTGTATCTGCGAACTGGTCTGCGATCCTCTCATCGAAAGTAACGACGTGCGGTTCTTCAATAACTGTTTCTTCGATTACTTCAGAAAGAGAGAGTGTGAGTGTTGCGTAGAGAACCTGGTTCTCGAGGACTCTGATGTAAGATTCATCGCTCTCGATCTCGTATCTGACTTCTGTAAGTCTTTGCTGAAGAGAAAAGATAGTATCGAGATCTTCAGCTTCTTCCAAAAGCTTCATAAGCTGGTCGTACTCAACTCTCAAAGATTCGATTCTTGCCTGTGTATCAACGTACTGAAGTGTAACGTCTGTAGATGTCTCGCTGGATGACAGGATCGTGCATGAGTTTCCGACCTTCTCAATGAGGCTGTCCAACTGGTCAGCAGGAACGCGCACCGTGTAGTAAGCCGTGCGGAGATCCTTGTCCTTGCCTGTGCCGTACATGGAAGAATTCTCGATGTATCCGCCGAGCGCCTTTACCTGTGCTTCGAGATCGGTCTTAACCTTATTGAATTCCAATGTCTCCGCAGAGATCGATACAGTCCTGATAAGAAGTCTTCCCTGCTCGGGATCGACATTGACTTCGTTGTTGATCTCGTCTGATATCGTTGATCCGCCGTTGCTTACTGTTGAACGGCTGTCGGACATCTCCCAGTCCTCTCCTTCGTATCCGTATTCGTAATCGCCTTTGGAAAAATCTCCTGCGGCTTCCAGATAATACTCGCCGGCTATCGTTGTTGCCGCCGGCTCATCGTAGTATTCACCGTGATTATTAGTGCCTGATTTCTGCGTGCTCGCGCATCCCGCGATCGTTGATATCGCTACTACTCCCGCAATAATGGGAATCAATATTTTCTTCTTCATAAGTCTATCCTCCATAACCTGACTTTTGGTTTGCTACCATAAATACAGTTCGACTTTTGGATATGTTGCACCCTGCTCGAAAATTCTTTCCTCTAGCTTTATACTTATCCCTATGAACATCGCGAAAACAACAACAGATCTCTGGGAATACCTGGCGGAACAACGCCGCCCCATCGCCCTCTACGGCACCGGCGACGGCGCTGACAAGATCATCGCCGTGCTTGATAAATACGGAATCAAAGACCTGATCGCCGCAGTATTTGCGAGCGACGGCTTTGTACGCGACCGCATGTTCCACGAATACAAAGTCATCTCCTATGACGAATGCTGCAGGACGCTCCCTGATGACTTCATCGTCCTGGTCTGCTTCGGTTCATCAAGACCTGAAGTGCTCTCGTTTGTAGAAAAGATCGCATCGGAAAGAGAACTCTATGTACCTGACGTTCCTGTATATGGCAACGTTCTGTTCTCACGTGATTACTATGAATCGAACGAGGCTGCGATCGAAGAGGTTCTGTCTGAACTTGCAGACGATGCTTCACGCAGCTGCTATATCAATTACATAAACTACAAGCTTACGGGCAACATGAAATATCTTGCTCTTGCAGAGTCTGATCCTGACAATGAATTCAATTTGCTGGATGGTATTAAGCCCGGCTGTTTTATCGATCTCGGTGCTTACTACGGTGACACTCTGATGCGTTACTTAAACAGATATCCGCGTCTTAAATCCGCTGTTGCAGTAGAGCCTGAGATACACTCATATAAAAAGCTTAAAGCATGCGCGGAAGACTTGGATGACGACTTCGATATTACCTGCATCAATGCGCTTGCAGGCGATAAATGCGGAACTGAACTCGTATCAAATTCCAGAGGCCGCGGAACGCGCGCTTCAGTTAACAGCAATGTGGAATTAAAGAACATGCGCGAGATAAAAGTCATATCGGTCGACTCGCTCATGCTTGATAATGTGAGCTTCATTAAGTTCGATGTTGAAGGCTCTGAAAGCGCTGCAATTGAAGGTGCAAGAGAGACGATCCTGAAGTGCCGTCCTGTCATGAAGATAGCGTGCTATCACAGGAGTGAGGATGTTTTCGAGATTGTGAAAAAAGTGCTCGAGATAAGGCCCGACTACAAAGTCTATATGCGCCACACCAGATGCATCCCGGGCTGGGACACGGACTTCTATTTTGTGTGAGGATTACTGGATGAAGATACTGATCGTAAGTGACTCGCACGGCAACAACGGCCCCCTCAGGACAGCGATAATGAGAGAAAATCCCGACATGCTGATACACCTGGGAGACTCGGAATACAGAGTCTCAGAGATTGCAAAATGGGCAGGGTCTCCGAAGACGCCGTGCGTCTTCGTTAAGGGCAACTGCGACATCTATTCTTACGATCCTTCAATCGTAAAACCGTCCGCTGTATTCGAACTCAAAGGCCATAAAATTTTCTGCGCGCACGGGCACATGCAGCGCGTAAACTACGGCCTTCTGACATTGTCTCTGACCGCACAGGAACAGGGGTGCGACATCTGCATGTTCGGCCACACCCACGTCCCCTACGACAGCTTCGGCGATGCAGTCTCTGCCTTCAGCCGCTATTACGAATCGGGCTTTGGCATGTCATCTTCCGGCCCGCGAATCTTAAATCCCGGATCTATCTCTCTTCCACGCGGGGGATCTTCGCGCGGCTACATGATAATGGACATGGAAGACGACGGCCGTTATGACGTCAGGTACTGTCTGGTCGATTAGCGTTTGTTCTGCCTTAGTGGATGAAGTTGAAATCTCAGCCGGCTTTTTTTGCGAGTCCTGAATATATTTCTTCGCAGGCCTTAGTGTATTTTTCCGAGGTATAATTCTGCAAAATGGTCTTCTTGGCGTTTTGGCCTATGGTCTCACGCATCTGCCTGTCTTCTGAGAGAAGCTTTGCATAACGCAGGAATTCTTCTTTGTTGTTATAAACAAAACCGTTATTTCCGTTCTTGATCACGCCATCAAAACAGGTATCATTATGGCAAAGAACAGGCAGAGAACAGGACATGGCCTCGAGATAAGTTAAGCCCTGTGTCTCACTTAAAGATGAGTTTAAGAAAATGTCTCCTGCCAGATAATAATTCTGCGCTTCATTGTGAGGAACCATTCCGGTGAATATCACCCGGTCAGAGATACCGAGTTTTTCACAGTATTTCTCGATCTTTTTTCTGTATGGACCGTCGCCGACGACCATGAGACGGTAATCTTTCATCTCGTCGCAGGAAACAAAATCCATCAGTTCCTCAATGTTTTTCTCTTTTGCAACTCTGCCAAGATAAAGGAAGACGCACTCATCCTTTTTTATTCCGTGTTCTTCACGGAGCTTATCGCGGTAACTGATGCTGGTCTCGGTAAAGAATGTATCATTAATGGCGCTCGGAACAACTGATATCGGACTCAGGATATGAAACCTGTTCAACATGTTAACGGTTTTTTGGGTTGGAGCAATAAACATGCTTGCCTTTTTTGAAACTCTGCGGATAATGCCGGGAAGCATAAGCTTCATTATGGGACCGCCGCCCATCGGCACATAATTCATGTAAGCTTCATAAAAAGTGTGGTATGTGTGTATGATCGGCGCACCGGTCTTTCGCGAAATATAAGCAGCATATCTGAATGTGGATAACTCACAATGAGTATGTATTATGTCAGGCTTCCAGTCGATCAGTTCGCGTATCATGCTGCTCCTTGAGAAGAATGCTATTCTTGCCTGGGGGTAAACGATCGAAGCGCTGAATGACGGAATATAATATACATTCCCGTCCTTCTTTTCCTTATGGGTATTAGAGAGAGTCAGAATCTTAACATCATGCCCGTTGTTCTTCAGTCCGCCGGCCAATGCCTTAACAGAAGAAACAACTCCGCTGATGCTCGGATCATACAAATCTGATGTAATAAGAATCTTCAAAACCGCACTCTCTTCCGCCCACCCGCAAGGGGAATATTGGATTATTATACATCATAATTTTTATTATTATAGATATTCCCTGTTATGCTAAAATGAATGTTGCCTGTTAACCAAAAGCAATCCTGAAGAAATAATGCGCCTGTGGAAAATAAATTTAAAGTCACAATAATCATCCCTGCCAATAATGCCGAATCAACTTTAGGCAATACAATAGACAGCGCTGTTAATCAGACATATAAAGATCTCGAGATAATTGTTGTAAACGACGGGTCAGATGACAGAACCCAAATGATCGCCGATGAATACAGCGAAGCTGACAGCAGGATAACCGTTTTGTCACACGATAAGAACCGTGGCGTTTCCGCAGCCCGTAACACAGGTCTTCGTGCTGCAACCGGCGACTATATAATGTTTTTGGACGCCGACGATGAGCTGGTCCCGGACGCCGTAAAATACTGTCTCGCTGCTGCACTGCATTATAAAGCGGATTATGTGGATTCCTATCAGGTCGTTCACCTGTCAGACAGTAACGGCTCCGTCAAAACATTTACGGAAGCAAAACTGCCGGAAAAGGCCCGGGAATACGGAAGCATAAATGACTCACCTGAAATAGCTGATATGTATTGGTATGTAAAAGGAAAGCTTTTCAGGAGATCTCTCATTCAGGATGTTTTTTTCGATGAATCAATGGATATTTATGAAGACCTGGTTTTCGATATGCTTATTAAATCAAAACTCGAAAACTACGTATTTCTTAAAGAGCCCGTTTACCACTATCACCAGAGCATTTCCTCTTACGTAAACACAAGAGGAAAACAGCACCTCTTATATCTTCAGGCAATAGAAAAGATCAAGCCTGTATATTCAAGAAAACCAGCCGAAGTCAGAGACAGGGTTTATTCGCTGCTCTATAAAAACGCGGTTTTGGCTATACTGTTCAAACTGCAAACTCAAAACGGGAAAAAGGCCGATCTGAAAACTGTCAGAAGAGCATTAATGAAGCTTGATGATCTGCTTCCCGATGCAAGAAACAATCCCCTGATCCCAAAAGCGTTAACAGCTCTGACAAACAGATGTATCAGAAGCAGTGCTTTCTTAAACCTCGTCTATTCGTTCACTTCGAAGATCAACGGAATCAAACTGTATTTTAATCATTTGGATTTGCATAACCATTGTGACCCTGAGATCAGACAAAGCCTTATTGCAAAAAAGAAAGTCAGGATCAATATGCTTTCCATGGCTGATTCCGTCAAAGGCCAGGGCGTTGGAAGCGCTTATCTGGAGCTGTTGGGACTCATCAGGGAATATGGAAAAGATGATTTCGAATTGCAGATAAATGAATCCGTCAGGAATTCGGATATCGTTCATATCCATACCGTCGAACCAATCAATTTTATTAAGATGAAGCTTACGGATAAACCCGTCGTCGCTTATGTCCATTTCCTTCCCGAGACGCTTGACGGTTCTCTTAAGATTCCCGGGATCTTTATGCAGATCTTCAAAAAGTATGTTGTGCATTTTTACGAGAGCGCAGATGTTCTTGTCGTCGTAAATCCTCACTTCATAGACAAGCTCGCCGATATCGGTATAAGCAGGGAGAAAGTTGTATATATTCCGAATTTTGCAACGAAAAAGGAATACTACGAACTAAGCAGCGACGAGAAAAAAGATGTCAGGGACCATCTGTTTGAGGAATACGGCATACCGCAGGATTCGTTCCTTGTTATGGGATGCGGACAGGTCCAGACCAGAAAAGGCGTTCTGGATTTTATTGAGATCGCCGAGAAGCTCAAAGACATTCAGTTCATCTGGGTCGGCGGTTTTTCGTTCGGAGTAATAACCGACGGATATAAGGAGCTCTCATACTATATGGAGAACCCGCCCGAAAATGTTACCTTCACGGGAATAGTATCATCAGATGAAATGAACCTTTACTATAACGCAGCAGACCTCCTGTTCATTCCATCTTATAACGAGCTGTTCCCCATGACCATTCTGGAGTCGGCGAACACCAGGACGCCGATCCTTATGCGTAAACTTGATCTGTACCAGCCGATACTCGGCAAAAATTATCTGAGCGGAAATGACAATGAGGATTTTGCCGCTAAAATAGAAAGACTTAAGAACGACAAAAAATACTATGCCGAAGCCAGTGAGTTCTCTTTGCGGATCTCACAATTCTACAGCGAAGAAAGAATATACAAAAAGTGGAAGAGGTTCTACCTGTCCTTACGGTAAGTGTGATTTAAAAGGAGTACTGTTTGAATAAGAACACAGTATACAAGATCATATCCTTTATCTTTATTCCTGCAGTTCTTGCCGGAATGCTTATTTATACGCTTAACAAGGACGGCATTGATAATATCCTTTATATCTTGAAGACCGCAGATTACAGATGGACCTTCTTTTGTCTGCTTCTTATGTTTGCGGAGATAATTCTGGATTCGATTTCGCTCTTTATACCGCTTAAAAAATCAGGATACACCGGCAGTTTTCTCAGCGTTCTCAAATCAGATTACATCTGCAGATTCTTCAGTTATATAACGCCTTTTAACTCAGGCGGCCAGCCCGTTCAGGCACATTACCTGTCCAAAAACGGAATTGCAATGTCAAGAACATTATCGATTCTGCTGATCAAATACATCATCTACCAGGCCGCGCTTCTGACATGGGCATTCCTGCTGTTTGCATTCAATGTCCGGTTTTTCTTCGATGTTTTCTCAGGATATTTGTGGCTCATCATACTAGGGATCTCCGTCAGCCTGATCGCTGCAGTCAGCATGGTGATCATCGGAAAACGCACATCGGTCGTAAGCAGGATAACCTGTTCTCTGATAAGCCGTCTGTCCGCAATCCGTATAGGAAAGCGTCATCTCATAAAAGATCCTGAATCACTAAAACAGAAATCGGATATGGCTATATCCAATTACGGAAAACAGTTCAATGATACGGTATGCAGCAAACCTGTTATGGCCAAGATGTATCTGATCAGCATGCTTCAGATCTTCTCCTATCTTGCCATGACTTACACAATATATAAGGCATTGGGAAATTCCGGCGTTTCCATTTGGGGAATAATAACCATTCAGACTTTTTTATTCCTGCTCATTGCATACGTTCCTACTCCCGGTGCCGGACTTGGCGCCGAAGGTGCCTTCGCTCTGTTTTTCTCAGGAATATTCATTTCAAATCTGAATGTGGCAAATCTTTTCTGGAGACTGTTTTCTTTCTACATTCCGTTTATTCTCGGCGGCCTGTTTGTCCTGTTTAATAAGTCCCCTGAAAAACAGAAAAAATAAGAGGTGCCCTTTTTAAAGGCACCTCCATGAATAACTTAATTGTTCTCAAGTATCAGTAATTCTCAGCGTTGATCTCAAAGTAGCTCTGGGGATGAGCGCAAACGGGGCACATCTCGGGTGCCTTCTCGCCTACTACGATGTGACCGCAGTTTCTGCACTCCCAAACCTTAACTTCGCTCTTAGCGAAAACTTCCTGAGCCTCAACGTTCTTAAGGAGAGCTCTATATCTCTCTTCGTGATGCTTCTCGATGGCGCCTACCATTCTGAACTTGGCTGCGAGTGCCGGGAAGCCCTCTTCTTCAGCTGTCTTTGCGAAGCCTTCGTACATGTCTGTCCACTCGAAGTTCTCGCCGTCAGCCGCAGCTGCTAAGTTCTCTGCTGTCGTGCCGATGCCCTCGAGCTCCTTGAACCACATCTTAGCGTGCTCCTTCTCGTTGTCAGCTGTCTTGAGGAAGAGTGCTGCAATCTGCTCGTAGCCTTCCTTCTTAGCCTTGGAAGCGAAGTAGGTGTACTTATTTCTTGCCTGTGACTCGCCTGCGAAAGCAGCCTGAAGATTCTTCTCTGTCTGTGTACCTGCGTACTTGCTCATTTTTGATTCCTCCTGTTTTTTGGTTATGTTAGTTTCTTTTATTGACTCTTGTGCGGGCGCATCTTTTGCGGGCGCATCTTTTGCGGGCTCGTCTTGTGCGGGCGCATCGCTGCCCGTCGGAATGAAGTAGCTCGCATCATGCTTGCACCACGGGCAGATGAAATCTGAAGGAAGCGTATCGCCTTCGTAGATATATCCGCAAACGGTGCAGATGAAGCCCTTCTTCGGTGTTTCCGACGCCTTGGCAGCGGGCTTCTGCTTAATGTATTTCTGATAGAACGCGTATGTGACCGAAGAGCTGTTCGAGAGAACTTCGCCGTCAGTGACGTCTGCGAGGAACAGTGTGTGTGTCCCTAAGTCCGTCTCGCTTACGACCTTCGCACAAAGATATGCATTGGTCTCCTTCGCGATGTAAGCGATGCCGTTAGCTGCGCGCAGGAATTCAATGCTCTCAAACTTATCAACGTCTTTGCCGCTCTGGAATCCGAAGTGCTTATAAGTCTCGAATTTAGACCCCTCTGTGAGGATCGAGACATTGAACTCTCCGGTCTTTTGGATCATGTCGTGTGTGAAGTTTAATTTGTTGACTGCAACTACGATCCTGTTCGGCTCAGTGGTGACCTGGCTCACGGTGTTGACGATACAACCGTTATCCTTATCGCCGTCTCTGGCAGTCAGGACAAACAGACCATACGTCAGGTTATACATGGCTTTGCTGTTCATGCGGTTCCCCTTTCTTACGGTGTAGCGCCTTTGCCAAAAAGACATAGTCTTATTATAGGGGATTAGCAAATGTTTTTGTGTGATTAATTAATGATTTTTTTGATATTTTTCAGACATTTG
>JAILHX010000010.1 GCA_024695565.1 Saccharofermentans sp.
AAATACTTCTCCGCATTCTTATGGGGCACCAAGGAAACTGCTCCCGACAATGCCACCATCGTTTTCTATGCTATAAACAGAGACGATGACGAGAACATCACATCGATCATATTCAACTTCGTCGATGCGGATTACTTCAAGAGCAACTATAAGATAATAGATTCCGAAGAGTATCAGGACAGCTGATACTCTTTTTTATTCTTCCCAACACTTAAGAAGGTATTCATCTATAAGGGCAATCGTTTCTTTGCCTTTTACGTCTTTGACCGGCATGATCCACACCATCCCGCATACAGATATCAAGCTTTTTGTTTTTCTGATAAAGCGCAAAAATATATTGATATTCGATAAATTTCTCTTGAAATTCGAAAAACGCTGTGTTAGCATAACGGTAAAGGGAATAACAAGTAAGGAGGCAAATATGGAAAACAACAAAGATTCCGCTAAGTCAGTTGCAAAAGATATCGGCGGCATAATCGCAACTATAGTATTCTTTGCTTCTTTTATTCCTTACTTCATTCTTATCTACTTTGGAATCGACGGCATTAATTTCGGTATGCAGGGAATCGTCAGGGCTTACGGAATTGCAGGAATTATCATTGGCGCCATTATCCTTTTTGTCGTTGGAGTTCTGCCTATCTGCATCGTATTACAGGCTGTATTAGGAAAGGTTCATATCAGTAATCACGCTGTACTTAGCCGAATCACTAAGATCTTATATATAGCAATAATCGTTATGCTGGTCCTGACTGAACCCATATCCAGAATTATCAACAAGATCAAAATGGACACAGAACCAGACAGGATTGCAGCATATCTCGAAGACAAATATGGAGAAGATATGGCCGCTAATGCAAATATCGTCTACGATCACGGCGAGATGTCAGATACGGTTCGTTATTATCACGTCTATACCAGTGTGCTTCCTGACAATGCATATTTTGAGGTAGTCTTCGATCCGGCATACAACAAAGAACACAGAATACGCGATGACCTCATGACACGTTTTAACGAAGCCAATCCGGATTACAATGCCGAATGCCAGGAATACCTGCTTGATAAAAATAATGCCCCTACAGAAATCACAAAGGTTGTGAGCTACGTATATTCAATTGAATTCAGGAATTACCGCGCAGGCGATGACTATACAGTTCTATTTGACAGGACAACACTAGTTATAAGAAATATAAGCGTCTATACAGATGACACGAGTGAAGACGGCATCAGACAAACCATAGACAAAGTCTTGTCAAATGAAGTTCTGAAAGATCAGGCACAAACCCCTTCATATGAAGGCTTCATACTCAATATAAAAGAAGAAGGCGCAGCAGAAGAAGACGATGCAATTGCAAGAGTTTATGTAAATGCCGGCAGCAATAACAAATATAACGCCAGAGTATACCTAGGCAATAACCATAGCGGCACTCCGGATTTGACATTTGAATTAAGCTGATCCGTGTCAATCAGCAAATCGAATCCAAATAAGACTTAAACGCAGATCTGGCAGTCTCAAGACTATACCCGCGAAGAGCAGCAAGCTTTAAAAACTCTTCTTCCCTGTCGAACAGTTCTTCATCGGAAGATGTGCCAAAAGATGCTTCATATAACTTCAGGCAAGTATCGGCATCACTATCAAGCGTCTCAATTATCTGATCTGCGCAGTCGGTACCAATACCCGCCTCAAGAAGGCGTTTATATATATATTGTCTGCTCTCCTGCTTCTTGCCGGAGCGGGCCGTTAAGACCTTGCGCGATGCGCGCATATCGTCAATGTATCCGGTGGCAACCAGATGCTTAACAGCACTGCTTGCCACATCTTCGGAATAACCCTTCTGAATAAGATAAACCCTTATCTTGCCGGAAGAATATATTCCTGTTCCGATATGCCTTATCGCGCAGGTTACGGCTTCCTTGGTCGTGGAATTATCAGACATCAATACCTAAAATATCGTCATCGTCACCGGAATCTTCTTCGGGTGATAAAACATCTGCTTCAGAGTCTGAGATAACTTCATCGTCATCATCGGCAGGCATGTAAGATTCTCTGATCTTCTCCTCGATCTCGTCCCTGACTTCAGGGTGATCGATAAGATACTGCTTAGCGGCATCTCTTCCCTGCGCGATCTTCGAACCGTTATAAGCGAACCAGGATCCGCTCTTATCAATAATGTTATTCTCAACACCAAGATCGATAATGCAGCCTTCGGAAGATACGCCCTTACCGTACATAATGTCGAATTCAGCTTCCTTGAACGGAGGAGCAACCTTGTTCTTAACGACCTTAACTCTTGTGTGGCTGCCTACTACCTCAGTACCGCTGCGGAGGGTCTCAACCTTCCTGACATCAAGTCTGACGGAAGCATAGAACTTAAGAGCACGTCCGCCGGGTGTTGTCTCGGGATTACCGAACATTACGCCGACCTTCTCACGGAGCTGGTTGATAAAGATGCAGATGGTATTTGACTTGGATACTACAGGAGCAAGCTTCCTTAATGCCTGGCTCATGAGTCTGGCCTGAAGACCAACGTGGGAATCACCCATCTCGCCCTCGATCTCTGCTCTCGGAACAAGAGCTGCAACAGAGTCGATGACTACTACGTCGATGCATCCGCTGCGTACGAGTGTCTCGCAGATCTCAAGTGCCTGCTCACCTGTATCAGGCTGTGACAAAAGGAGATTATCAACGTCTACTCCGATATTGCCTGCATAAACAGGATCTAATGCATGCTCTGCATCGATGAATGCGCATGTGCCGCCCATCTTCTGAGCCTCAGCTACGCAGTGGAGAGCTACTGTTGTCTTACCTGAAGATTCAGGTCCGTAGATCTCGATGATCCTTCCTCTGGGAAGTCCGCCGATACCGAGCGCGATATCAAGAGTCAGAGCACCTGTAGGTACTGTATCGATCTCAACCTGGGACTTATCACCCAAACGCATGACTGCGCCCTGACCGAACTGCTTCTCGATCTGCGCCATAGCGGCGTCAAGAGCCTTCCTTCTCTCGTCCTTATCCTGAACCTGGGCAACTGAACCCTTCGCTGCATTTTTACTTTTAGCCATATTGTCCTCCCGAAAATTAGTATTGAACATTTGTTCTTCATTTATGAGTTAATTCTATTGTTATGATACACTTTTGTCAATGAAAAATGCCCTACAAAATTAGAACAAAAACCGACAAGTCCTATTAAACGGACACCGAGCTCTTGAAGGTGTTCTGAAAGCGTTGAAAACAATGGATTTCTTGTTTTCGAGAACCCGGTAAAAAAGCCCTTCCAAAACCCTAAACCGACAAAAGCCGACAAAAAACTGCAAAGAACGGCCGGAAATCAGATCGTCCAGACGGGCGTATCGTAAGGAATATTCCAGTAGATCCACTCGGCAACGTCTTTCCTGAGCCTTATACAGCCGGCTGATATGTGCTCTCCGAGCGTTGCATTCTGAATCGTTCCGTTATAGTTATAAGTAACACTATGAAGATAATAAGGGCCGTTCCATTGGGTAGCGTAATAACAGAGCGAACCGTGGGAATAGAAATAAGACAGATAACCCGTTACCTTATAGTGTCCTCTCGGTGTCTCGTGTCCGGGCTTGCCGCATGACATCGGGTAGATCTTATAGAGCTTCCAGTCACCTGCACTTCCCTTGAAGATCATGATATAGCAGTTATCGATGTCAGCCATGATGTAGTAGTTTGTAGGGCTCGTGTAGTAGAACTCGTTTATGCAGCGGACGTGCTTGGCGGCATCCACATAGCACCAGCCAAGGTTGCCTTCGGAATCAAGGTCATAATAGTCGTCACAGATGCATGTCATGCCGTCCAGATGGTCAACATAGTTCTCCAAAAGGATCTGCTTGATGCGGATGTTGTAGCTCGCGCACATCTGAACGAATTCATTGGATCCTAAGAACTCCCTGAACACCATGTATCTGCTGTATCCTGATTCGAGCATGGAGAGATAATATTCTTTGCCGGACTCATCTGATTCGCGTGCATAGCATCCTCTGTATAAGTCTTCAACAAAGGTATCGTCGCTTACGGCAAGTTCCTTATATGCATCGGAGAAGTAGAAGTGATAGAGCACGTCATAAGCGGCAGTTATTCCGCCCTTAAGGCTCCTGGCAAGTTCTGATTTCTCATCGGGATCAGCGTAGGACTCGCGGGTTACGATGGCGTAGAGTCTGCCGACGAATTTGAAATAATCCTCGTCGATCTCTTCCTCTATAACCGGCTCGGCAGAAGAATCAATGTCCTCTTCAAAAGAAATCCCAACTTCACCCGTGATCTCGTTGTCTAAGATATCGTAAGTCTCATCGGGAGCAGCATTGGCCGCATTGGTATCAAACAGACATATCAACATTACGGCTGTTAAGCCCATGCACAATGTCTTTAAGATACGGCCACTTAACATCAGCACCCTCCAAGGTCAGTTAAGGATTCTTAAGAGACATATTATCACTAATATCAGGGATTCTTTGTGACAAAAATCACTGCTCTGAAAGGACCTTATTAAGTTCCGTGAGGAGCTTTTCCTTCATCTCCTCAAGTTCTTCAGCAGAAGGACGGTTATCATCTGCATAGATCTTATCCATCGGATAGCACCACACAGGTCCGATCCCGTTATGGCCGTAATTTTCAATATCACCTTTGCGCCTGGGATAGAGATGCCAATGAAGATGTGCATCCCCCATCCCGAGGAGCTCGTAATTCATCTTCTCAGGTGCAAACGCTCTGGAAGCTGCCTCTGCAACCATGGACATCTCCTGCATGAACTTCATTCGTTCTTTCATATCCAGCTGGAAGAGTTCGGTATAATCGTGATTCTTATAAAGGAACAACGAATAACCGTAGAAATGCTGGTTATCTCCGATGACAACATATCCGGTCTCAAGTTCCTTAACAAAATAAGGATTCGTTCCGTTCCTGATCATACCGATCCTGTCACATATTAAGCACATATATTACTCCTTTGTCCCCTTGCTATAAGTCTTTTTACGGTTGAAATACACGATGAGATAGATTGCAAGTACGATCGCCAGAATGACTGCTGCAGGACCTGACACTGCAATTCCGTCCAGGCAATAATTCTTATAGTCGTAACCTTCAAGCAGGAAGAATCCGGCTGTCGATAGAGAACACAAAAGTGCCATCGAAGCGATAAGAACGAGCAGCACTTTCCAGCCTTTCTTCTTACCGAGAGGCATGTATTCAACAGTCTCATTTTTACTGCGTTTAACGAGCTCATTGATCTCGTCGATGTCCTGCTCGGTCTTGACCGAATCAAGGGCATAGACGATCGCAGCTATGACACCTACATATATGAATGCCATCCAGAAGTTCGACGGGAAGAACCATCCGACTATAAATCCGAATACGATTACTATTCCTACGATCACGAAGTACTTGATAACATAGCCTATCAGTATCGGAAGCTGGGTTATCTCGTCGAAAACATAATTTACCACCGACAGGACGAGCGCCAGTCCGAACAGCTGGAATACGAGCTTTATCTCTTCAGTAAGCCCGACTCCCGGGATAGAGAACAGGAAAACCGTCAGTATCATGAGAGCGGCAAAGATACATGTATCTCTTAATATCCTTCTCATAACAGTTTTCTCCTGAATATCTTCTTGATGTCTTTTAGGTATTTCCTTGAGACGATGAGTTTCTCACCGTTATCAAGCAACGCCTCAAGATGGCTGTTCTTTATCTGCATGATCTCTTTTAAGTGGGATACGTTCATAAAGCAGGTCCTGGATATCCTTACGAGATCTGTATCAGCTATTGCGGAATCGATGTCTGTCATGTTGCCGTCATAGCGGTAAACGTCCTGCTTGGAATAGAGGAATATCTTTCTCTCGACATTCTCGATATAGTAAATATCAGATATATCGATGCTGACAGCCTTCCCGTCAGCTTTTCCGGTAAAGTTAATGCTCATGTTCCTGATCTTGCTGATCAGGCGGTCTACTGTCTGATCGTATTCGGGATACTCGACGATGACCGTCAGCGGCTGATCTTTAACCTGTCTTTGCTCTACCCTCATTAACCTTTACCACACAAAGTTTTACGATGAAGCTCAAACAATCGACCGCCAGGATCATCATTCCCGTAAGGAAACTTAGAGGCGCCCATGTAAGAGCAATATCTTTTATTCCTGCTCCGAATATCACCGGAAACAGTACCAGTATCAATATCTCTATTAACGCAAGCGTTGATGCGATTGCAATCAGAACGCCCTTCTTCCTGATCAATACAGCAAGTATAAACAAAACAATTCCGATCACTGATACCGACGTAAATATAATATCAAATACCGTCCAAACATCACACACCAGGGCTTTATCTTCATGTCCGCATAAAGCAGAGAAAATGT
Source organism: Saccharofermentans sp. (assembly GCA_024695565.1). The sequence goes on from JAILHX010000010.1 coordinate 6,375, forward strand.
TATTGCACAGACTGTCTGTCGTTGCTGCCACATTAAGATTTGCCAACACACAGACACCGACTTCTTCGCTTCTTGAGAATACGAATCTCGATGAGTAATTAGGCGTTCCTCCCGAATGTCCTGTTACGTCTCCTTCAAATCTCTCAAGGCCTGCATAGCAGTCACCTTCATTCTCAAGTCTTCCGATAACAGCTTCCATATCAGGATCAAGGCCTTCTATCCACGCCTTCATCCAAAGTCCGATGTCTTTTGTATCTGAATAGAAATATCCTGCGGGAATGCTGGCTTCCCTGACAGGTAACCAGTACTCGAAAACATTACGGAAGCCGAGCCTCGTGCCTTCTACTGTCCGGTCAGTATTTTCGGGCACTCCTGCAAAGGTCGAATCAAGACACAATGGCCCCAGGACTTCCGCTTCCATATATTCGCGGTAAGGCATTCCGGTAACGTTCTCGATTATCAATCCGAGAAGGTTGTAATTTACGTTGGAATAAGCATATTCAGAACCGGGCATGCTCATAAGCTGCCTGCCCGAGATGCTCATGGCCCATTCATTCAGATCCATATCCGCTGAAGCTGAAGGATAGTCCGTCTCACTGTTCGTAAAACCGCTTCTATGGGTCAGGAGATCTTCAACTGTAATAGAGGCTTCCGAAGAACCGTAATAAGCAGTAAAGCCGGGTATAAGATCAGAAACTTTATCAGTATTTGAGATGACCCCTCTGCTGATCAGTTTCTGAACGCCGAGGCCCGTGAATGACTTGGTCATGGAGCCTATCTGATAAAGCGAGGTGCTGTCTCCGTAGTAAGTTAATTCACCATGGTCGTAAACAACCGCGCTGACACTGCTGCAGCAGGTTTGAGACTTGAATTCCGATATGAGTCCGTTGATGTCATTGCCGTATGACACGGGAACTGCATAATTTACCAGAATGACTAATGACAGGATTATTCTTCTAAGCATTTCTTAAGGCATCCTTCCGGTTTTACTTTAAGAGCATCGTAACGGAATAAAACCCCGCATACAATAAGAAGCCTCACTTGTTGCAAATGAGGCTTCGCGAAATGCAATTTTGTTATTTGAAACGGTTACGCGGCGCTCTTCTTAGCCTTCTTCTTAAAGATCTTGGACTTAAACTTATCGATCCAGACAGTAGCTTCGTCCATCTTGAAGAGAATGGCAAATGCAAAATAGAAAAAGACAGCAACTACGCCTTTGACGGAAATAATGCCCAGCTGGATAAGTTTGCCTCCCTGAGCAGGAACGAACTGGTCAATCGAGAATGTCAACGCGCCCATTACCGCAACGCAGACCACAGACTTTACTAAGAATTTGACAATGCCGTATGGCGCCAGTTCCTTCTGTCTGCAGTAAACAACAGCAAGCATTACCATCTGGCAGAGATTGGCAAATGAATATGCTAATGAAAGCGATAAAGGGCCTACACCCATATTGATCATTATCTGGCATGCAACAGGATTAACGACAAGTCCTATGATTCCTGCGATCAAAGGTATCTTGGTCTTTCCGATAGCATAGAAAGCCTGATTGAAAACATGGAAAACCGTTGCGGTTACGATTGCCGAGCAGAAACCCAGAAGGAATGTTGCTGCCCTCTGAGCATCTTCATTCGTATAGGACGGTTTCCACTGGTAGATTGCCTTAACTACATCAACGCTCATGACCGCAATAAATACGGCAGAGGGGATCGTCATGAACAGGGCATTCTTCAGTGAACGGGAAACAAGATCTGCTGCTTTTGAGAATCTCTTTGATTCGTAATCACCTGAAAGTTCAGGAGTCATTACGGTCGTGATGGCTACAACGAAGACCGTATACGGGATCTGCCATATGGTCGAAGCATTACCGAATCCCCAGACGCTGCCTTCATCGAACATCAGAGCAAAGTGGTTCAGAACTACGACATTGATCTGGGTAATGGAAGCAGAGATAAGGATCGGTATAGCACGTCTGAAAAGAAACAGGAATTCTCTGTCAGCAGGCCTGAAGATAAACTTGAACTGTCTCATCTGCCTGAAGCCGAAAGAATACTGGCAGACAAAATAGATCGCTGTCGCTACTAATATTCCGGCAGTCGTCATGACAAGATTTCTCTGTGAGTTTCCTCCCAAGAAGAAGATTGCCAGGATAACGAGAACGTTATAGATGATCGGACCGAAAGAAGTTATTGTGAACTTCCTGTATGCGGTCAGTATGCCGTTACAAAGTGCAGCAAGCATGATGAAGAATATCTGCGGGAATAAGAACTTTGAGGCCTTGGAAGCTATCTCAAGGACTTCCCTGTTTATATCTTCATTACCCAATGCATAAAGATCGTAGAGCGGCTCTGAGAAAATGGTTCCTATCGTGCAGACAACAAACATTACGACGCACACAACGGAAATAAAGATGCTGACTGTCCTGACGCCTTCCTTCTCTTTGCCTGTGGCAAGCTTGGCGCTCAGATACGGTGCAACTGTCGAATAAATCGCTCCTCCGACAAGAAGGTTATAAAAAAGATCCGGGATGTTGAATGCCAGCCTGTATCCGTCACGGAAAAAGTTATCTGAAAATCTGGAAGAGACGACGATATCCCTTATAAGACCGGATGCCTTTACGATGATGGCTCCGAGTCCTACAACAAATGCAGACAGGGCAAAGCTCATCCCCTTCTTTTTTACAGGAGATTTTTGAGTACTATTCGCAACTTCGCTTTTCTCAGCCACTTAAGCTTCGCCTCTCTCGATAAGTCCTGAAGCATATCTCAATGCTTCCAAAACAGTGCCGGAGCGTATAGTATCCCTATCGCCCGTAAAGTTCAACCTCCGGGCACCGGAAATATTCTTCTTCAAATAGCAATATCCCATATAGACCGTTCCGACAGGCTTGCCGGGCAGATCTCCCGTAGGTCCTGCAATTCCGGTAACAGAGATTGCCAGATCACAGCCTATTACCTTGCAGGCTCCCTTTGCCATTGCCTCTGCGCACTCTTCGGAAACTTCCGTATGCTTTTCTATAACATCAGCGGGAACGCCCAGAACGTTCTCCTTGACTTCGTTGGTATAGGATACGACTGAACCTTTGAATGCTTTCGAAGCACCCGGAACTTCAACAACAGAAGAAGATATCATGCCGCCTGTAAGGCTCTCGGCAAAGCCGAATGTTATTCCTTCCCCGGAAGCCAGCTCAATCAGAGCAGATGCTGCATAATATATCCCGTTATCAGTCATTACTGTTCCTTGCCTGTATCTCGAGCCACTCGGTCTCTGTGATCAGGATCTTTCTGGGCTTACTGCCCTCATATGGTCCTATGATCTTTTTCTTCTCTAATTCATCTACGAGTCTTGCGGCTCTCGGATAACCGATACCAAGTCTTCTCTGGAGTACGGATACGCTGGCACTTCCGTTCTCGATAACAGTCTGAACTGCCTGATTGAACAGATCGTCAGTATCAGAACCGCCGCCACTGCCGTTCGAACCGCCGCCCGATGAAGAACCGTTAGCCTGATCGCCGCCTGATGTAACCCTGTCGATATCCTTGATGATCGCGTCATCGTACATGGCACCGTACTGCTTCTTGAGATAATCGACTACTGCTTCAACTTCTTCGTCCTTAAGGAATGCGCCCTGTCCTCTTAACGGCTGGGGAGCACTCATAGGAGCATAGAGCATGTCACCCTTACCCAGAAGCTTCTCGGCTCCGTATGAATCCAAGATAGTTCTTGAGTCAACACCTGATGTTACCGCGAAAGCGATCCTTGAACCGATATTGGCCTTGATTACGCCCGTGATGACATCAACCGAAGGTCTCTGCGTGGCAATAAGCAGATGGATGCCTGCAGCTCTTGCGAGCGCTGCAAGTCTTGAGATATAGGTCTCGACTTCTTTAGCGGCTACCATCATGAGCTCTGCGAGCTCGTCGATAACGATAAGGATCAGAGGCAGATGCTCTACTTCAGGATTATTCTTATACTTCTCGTTGAATCCTTTGATGTCTCTTACCTGGCCTTCCTCGAAAAGCTTATATCTTCTCTGCATCTCGATGACTGCCCAGTTAAGAGCGCCTGCAGCCTTCTTAGGATCGGTAATGACAGGCATTATGAGATGGGGAACGCCGTTATAAACCGAGAGCTCAACGACCTTAGGGTCAACAAGGATCATCCTTACTTCTTCAGGTGAAGAGTGAACGAGGATACTCGTAAGGATAGAGTTGATACATACTGATTTACCTGAACCCGTGGAACCTGCGATCATGAGGTGAGGCATTTTCGCAAGGTCACAATAGATCGGCCGACCCGGAATATCACGGCCCAAAGCAACGGTAAGGGGCGAAGATGCCTTGAATTCCTTGGTCTCAACTAAGGCTCTAAGCTGAACTGCCGTAGTAACGTCGTTGGGGATCTCGATACCGATGGCACTCTTTCCAGGGATAGGTGCTTCGATCCTTATCGAGATAGCTGCCATCGCGAGCATGATATCATCCTGAAGATTTGTAACTCTGGATACCTTCGTACCTGTCTCAAGCGTTAACTCGAATCTTGTGATCGAAGGTCCGTGGGTAATATTTACGACCTCTGCATTGATACCGAAGCTCTTCAAAGCATCTTCGAGTTTGTGTGCCTTGGCCTTAAGCTTCTTCTCAATGTCAGCATCAGCACGCTGCTTGATCTCAGGTGCAAGGATATTGGTAGGTGCAGGCTTATAGTTCCTGAGCCTCTTCTTCTGTGCCCGGAGCTGTGCTTCATGCTGTTTTGTCTCTTCGGCAAATTCAATACCCGGAGTAACGACAGGCTCATGGGAACGAGAAGAAGTCTTGATGATCCTTCCTTCCGTCCTGCTGTAGCCTTCCGAGTTATCTGTACCTGCATTGATCGTAATGCCGTCATCTGCTGCAGGCGCAGCGGGTGCAGGCGAAACAGGCTCCTGAACCTCGCCATATGCAGAGAGGTTGATCTTCGGTTCTCTTACCGAACGTTCAGGCGCGGAGTAATCGTATCCCGAGCCTTCAGACTCTTCCTTAACCTCGTAAATGTCATCAGATCCGCTGAAGATATCCGTCTCAGTATCATCTTCTGCCTTCTGCTGTGCATCAGGTGTCAGATCGTAGAAGTCAGGATTTTTTTTCTTGGGATCTAAGAATGAGAGAGTCTTCTTCTCCTTCCTGTTTCTGGCCTTATCAGGCACATTCAGACGGTCAGCCGTATAAGCGAAATCAGCAGAAGGCTCTTCCTCTCCTGACACTTCGTATACTTTCTCGTTAAACGTAAGCTTTGTCGGATCCTGATCGACAGCATGGATCTGTCCGCCCGTAAGCTTATCGACATCAGTAAATCCTGTCTTTCCGTCGATCGGAAGGTTGGTCATGAAGGGACCCTGCTTATCTGCAGAAGGACTGCTCTGAACGAATCTCGATCCGCCCGCAGCATTATTGCCCGGGATCATGCCGTTCTCGCCATAAGTAATGACCGTCGTACCGCCAGCAGGCTGTCTCGGTCTCTGCACATTGGTATTCCCGTAATTATTTCCGGAATAGATACGGTAGTTGGGATCGTTCTGCTTCTGGGGCTTGTGGCTTACTACGGATTTATAAACCTTGTCTGAAGTCGTAGCGATCGCCTTACCAGCCTTCTTGGCCGTTGCTTTGAGCGAGACCCTGAATACGAGCAGTATCTGGGTAAGAAGGAATACTCCGATGGCAAGGATACCTATTGGAGTGCCTGTTACCTGCTCTAACGCCACCGCTATGGAACCTCCGATAACGCCGCCCGTCAATACGGGACCGGAGCTTACGGGATTGGTGATAAGTGTTGATTCCTTACCTGAATTCCAAAGAAGCGATAAAGCCTTGATTGCAGAAGTTTTGCCTGCCGGATTCTGGCAGAGTCCTTCGAAGTAAGGCATGTCCATGGTTATCAGTGCAAGAAGCGCTGATACGGATACCAAAAGCAATATGACGCTCCTGACTCTTATGCCGGAAACGCCCTGTCTCTTCTCGAAGAAAACATCCAATGCAACATAGAGGATATAAACAGGGATCGCATATGCGGCGACACCGATAAGTCCGAAGAAGAAACTCTTCGCGGTAGCACCGATAATGCCCGTCAGGGAAACAGGCAAATAGAAGATCAGTATCATTGCAATCGCTACGAAGAACAGTATTATGCCCGCAGCTTCTTTGCGTGAAGTATCCCTGCTCAAATTCCAAACCTCCTTGCCGCCTTGTACAACAGGATCAAGGTTTTTGAATCATTGATCTCGCCGCTCTCTGCCATCTCGACGGCTTCTTTGAGAGACATCTTAACAGTTGAGATGTACTCATTCTCGTCCGGAGTCCCGCCCTTATACTCAAGTTCGGAACCGAAATAAAGATATATGACCTCACTGCAGTATCCGGGAGTAGCTACCATATTGCCTGCAGGTTCGATCTTACCGGCCGTAAGTCCCGTCTCCTCGGTGATCTCTCTGGCTGCGCAGCAGAGCGGATCTTCGTCCTTCTCTATCTTGCCTGCGGGGGCCTCTAACATAACCTTCTCAAAAGGACTTCTGAACTGCTTTACCAGATAGCAGTTGCCTTCGCTGTCTATCGGAAGGATGCATGCTCCGCCGTGATGTCTTACGATCTCACGCTTAGAGCTCTTGCCCTCGGGAGTTACTATATCTTTTATCTCGACATCGAAAACCACGCCTTCGAAAACCGTCTTCGAAGATACGGTCTTTTCAAAAAGCATATCGTCACTGCAATTGATCCTGCCCATTAAATATTCCCCTTGCCGTCACTGATGCGCTTCCATTCTGCAACAGCCAGCTCATCGCAACGGTTATTAAATTCGTTATCAGCATGTCCCTTAACCTTATGGAAAGTGACATTGTGTGTTGAAGTAAGTTCCAGAAGGCGCTTCCACAGATCGCTGTTTGCGACCTCTGCCTTGGCGCTGTTCTTCCAGCCGTTTCTGATCCACTTATCTATCCAGTTCTGCTCGAAAGCGTTTACGACATAAGCACTGTCGCTGTAGATATCGACCTTGCAGGGGCGCTTTAAAGCATTGAGGCCTTCGATAACAGCCATAAGCTCCATGCGGTTGTTGGTCGTATCCTTCTCGCCGCCTGAGAGTTCTTTCTTGGCACCGCCTGCCATAAGAATAGCTGCCCAGCCGCCCGGTCCCGGGTTCCCTGAGCAAGCACCGTCTGTATAGATTGTAACTTCGTTGATCTCTGCCATTTGAGTATTAGAGCTAACCTTACTTGTTGCCCTTCATCTCCTGGGTCTTGTCGTAAGCTGCCGTAACAGACTTAATGACAGCATTTCTAAGACCGTTCTCCTCAAGAGCCATAACTCCTGCGATGGTGGTTCCACCGGGAGAGCAGACCATATCCTTAAGAACTGCAGGATGTGTACCTGTCTCAAGAGCGAGCTTGCCGGAACCTGCAACCGTTGCTGCAGCGATCTTAAGAGCATCTGCTCTCTTGATCCCGAGGCTTACAGCCGCATCTGCCATGGCTTCGATAAAGAGCATTACGTAAGCCGGGCCCGTACCTGATACGCAGCCTATTGCATCAAGGGTATTCTCATCGCAAAGGATAGTCTCTCCGCATGTGTTAAGGAGCTTTAGAACAAAATCCGATTCCTCAGCACTTAAGCCTACGGGACATACAGCTGCAACCCCGAGTCCTACCTGTGCAGGGGTATTAGGCATTATCCTGACAAACTTCCTGCCTTCGCCAAGGATCTTCCCGATCCTGTCACATGTTACTGCAGCAGCGATGGAAAGAACGATAGCTTCAGGCTTGAGGCTGTCCTTTATAGATCTCAAAGCATCGTCAAAATGAATCGGCTTAACAGCCATAAGGACATAATCCGCACCGGTTACCGCTTCCTGAGCAGAAGAAGCTGCATTTACTCCCAGATCTGCTGCACACTTTGCGCATGCTTCAGGGAAAACATCGAAGCACCATGCTTCCTCAGGGCTTATAACGCCGCCCTTAACAAACCCGCCCAAGAGGGCCTTACCCATGTTTCCGGTACCGATAACTGCTAATCTCATAAGATTCGCTCCTTATTTATATATATACATAGACGGTTCAATCTTAACATTACCCTTGACATAGTGCAAACCAACTATTAAACTGTTCGTTGCACACAGGGGAGTGGCTCAACGGTAGAGCAGCGGTCTCCAAAACCGCCGGTTGCGCGTTCAAATCGTGTCTCCCCTGCCATCAACTGATAAGGCTGTCCACATCGGGCAGCCTTATTTTGTCCTATTAAGAGCACCTGAAGCCATTATTACCTGCCATGTGATACAATTTGAGCTGTTATATCACGCCAGATTCAGGTCAGAAGGAGATAACTAGGATGCCGGCTAAGGTTCTTAATGGCAAGATCGGTATTTTGCTGTCTATAGCCGAACTTTTGTATTTTGTCCTCTTTTTCGCCGGTCCTGAGAAAAATTCTTCGAAGATAACCCTGATCCTGATAGGCATATTTGCGGTATTTGCCTTTATCTGCAACCGTTTGTCGCTATTTAAGGATCCTGACATTACTTCTGTCAAAAAAGAAGCTGATTACAGAGCATGGGTTCTGAGGATCTTTGCTGCACTCTTTGGCATAATTACGGTCCTTGCAAATTACGATCACTATATCGAGTACACTATCCCTACTAAGATCATCGTCATCCCGCTGTTATTCTTATCAACAGGTGTTGTATTTATCAACATATTCACCTTCGTAAGATCTCTGATCGCAAGGCTGTCTGAGACCAAAGAAGGAAAGCCTGTAGATCCGTTCCTTTGTTTTGTGTGCTGCTTTGCGATCCTTGCCACAAGCTATCTGATCGTATTCATTTTGTGCTCGTACCCCGGCCAGATATGTTCTGACAGCATGAACCAGATCCACCAGGTCCTTACAGGCAATTACTCTAATCACCACCCCGTTTACCAGACCTGGCTGATCGGGCTGTTCTATAACATCGGTTATTCGATCTTTGCGGACGTCAATGCAGGCGTTGCCACATATACGGTATTCCAGATTATATTCATGGCGGCAACGTTTTCCTTCACGATATCGACCATCATCGAAGCAGGCGGCCGCAAGGCTTTTGCTGCCTGCTGGTTTATTTGGTTCCTTATCACTCCCTGCCACATAATATTCAGCTTCACGCTTTGGAAAGACAGTCTTTATGGCGCTGTCGTATGCCTGTTTACAACTGCTTTGTTCAGGATCGTTAAAAAGGTCGGCAGAAACAGAAAATTCGACTACGGTCTGCTGTTTGTATCAGGTGTCGGCTTCTGCATCTTAAGGAGCAACGGAATGCCCGGATTTATTATCTTCCTGGTTGTTTTCGCAGTCATATCACTGATACTGAAAAACATCGACACAAAGCTTCTTATAGTCTTTGGAGCGGCTCTTCTTGTCGCGATCGTCATGAAATACCCTGTTCTTAAGGCAATGAACATACCTCAGGCTGACACTGTCGAGATGCTGTCGATACCCGTCCAGCAGGTCGCAAGGATCGCGCGTGACAGCGGTGATTTTACCGACAGCGAGAGAGAAGTAATAGAGCAGGTCGTCCCGATCGACAGTCTCAAAGAAGCCTATAATCCCAAGATCTACGACTATGCCAGAGATTCCATCCGTTACGGAGGCAATCAGCAGTATATCAGCGAACATCCATTAGAGTGCTTCGGGACATGGTTTACGGTCGTTATGAGACACCCCGTTCTTGCCACACGTGCATGGGTCGACCAGACGTCAGGCTACTGGAATCCCTGCTCTTACTATTGGATGAAGTGGTGGGACGGTGTCTGCGCCGAGGAAGGCGTATGGCTCGAAGTCAACTCACCTGTTGCAAACGAATGGTTCCACGCTTATGTAAAGCAATTTACGGAGAATAACGCCATTCTCATGCAGACTTATAACGTCGGGCTTCATGTCTGGATCGTCTTATTCTGCGCTGCTTACGCCATCTACGAGCGCCGCAGGGATTATCTCTTTCTCCTGCCCGCTCTGTCGCTTGTGGCAACGCTTCTCATCGCTACTCTGATGCACGATGAATTCAGATTCGGATATCCCGTTTACACATGTCTTCCGATCATCGCATTCAGCTGTCTGGCAGGAAAAGAAAAGCCTGCTGAACCAAAGCCTGAGACAGCGGCAGTTCCAAGGAACGACAGAAAAAAGAAGTCAAAAAACAAGGGGCATTGAGCCCCTTATCTTTTTTAGATTCGAAAACCGTTTTATGTAGCTGCGGCAGTCTCTGAAACAGAAGCCGAAGTGGATTCTATAACAGCAGCTGTTGTCTGAGGGATCTCAAGAGTCTTCTTGATCTGTGAAGCACTGAGTGCATCCTTAGGTACAACTTCAATAGCGATGTATGTCATCTGATCTGCATCATTGGATGTGAACGGGATCAGCCTGAATGCATAATCGCCTCTGACCGTGTAAAGTCCGTCATTAGCATATTCACTCATCTCCGTCATAGCGAGAGACTCAGCATCGAACTTCGTAAGATCGGGGAAAAGCGCCTGTAATGTGTTCGCATAGACAAATGCCAAAAGATATGCGTCGTCCGGATTCTCGGAATTGTACTTAACGAAAAGCCTGAAGAAAGCAATCTCGTTGTCAGTCTTTCTCGTAGCTCCCTCGAGACCTATCGTGTAAAGAAGCGCCACATCACCATAGAAAAAGTCTGCATAAGCAGGATCGACTGTAAATGTAGCTTTATCGCCTAATATGCTGGTCGTGGCAGTTGCATCGTAATAATCGGTGTAGTTGATACCGATGCTGTGACCGTTGTTGTACATCTCAACAGCAACATCCGCAGAATTGAATCTGGTCTTAAAATCCTCAAGAGTAATACCCAGTGACTTGATCCTTGAAGAAGGCATAATGAAATATATCGCAGCAACGATAACTGCAATAACTGCCAAAAGAAGCATTACGGGAATAAGAGGATCCTTCTTGCACTTCTCAACAAAAGAGAGCTTATTGAATTCTTCTTTTGTAAGTCCGCCGATCTTAACGGGTTCAGCCTTAACGGCAGGAGCAGCCTTTTTGGGCTTCTTCTCTTCTTCCTCTTCTTCTGATTCTTCCCCGGAATCCTCTTCTTCGGATTCTTCTGCTTCTTCCTCTGAATCCTCTTCCTCTGCAGGCTCTTCTGCATCAACAGATTCGGATCCTTCAGGTTCTTTTATATCTTCTGATACGGCTTCTTCAACTTCTTCAGTCTCTTCTTCGACTGCTTCAAGCTCTTCAGCCTTTTCTTCGATCTTCTTTACTTCAGCCTTCTCAGTGCTGTTCTGTTCAGGCTTTTTCTTACTTTTGTACCTAGACATGTTGGTATCCTCCAATTCGACCTTGATATTATAAAGATAAAGTACGTACTTGTAAAACCAAGAAGCCCAAAACTCTGCAAGGCGCCCGAAAATCGTGTAGAATAACTAGCTAGGATCAGATTTATCAGGGGGATAAGATAATGAAGCATCTATTGATTTCAGGTGGCAGCCGCGGGATCGGCAGAGCCTGCGTGGAACTTTTCGCGCGCGAAGGATACAAGATATCCTCATTAAGCCGCACCGGCACTCCGGATGATGCCATCTCAGGCGTCAGCTACTTCAAATGTGATGTAAAAGACCCTGAGCAGGTAGCAAGATCCGTAAGTGATGCAATTGCTGCGAGTGGCAATATCGACGTTCTTATCTCCAATGCCGGAATCGCGATCTCGGGCCTCGCACAGGACTTCAAATATCAGGATTACAGGGACGTAATCGACACAAACTTCGGCGGTCTGTTCAACTTAACAAACGCCATCATTCCCCATATGGTAAGACAGGGAAGCGGCGTTATCCTGGCCGTATCCTCGATGTGGGGCCAGACAGGCGCATCATGTGAAGCGCTCTATTCTGCAAGCAAAGGCGCAGTTGATTCCTACATCAAATCACTTGCAAAAGAATTAGGTCCTTCAGGCATCAGAGTAAATGCCGTATCACCCGGAGCTATTGAGACAGATATGATGAAGGGTTTTACTGAAGAAGACAAAAAGGTTATCAGCGAAGACACGCCTGAAGGCAGGCTCGGAACGCCATCAGAGATTGCCGAAGTCTTATACTTCCTGCAGTCCGATAAGGCTTCGTTTATCACTGGCCAGATCATCGGCGCTAACGGCGGATACCTTATTTAATTGAATCTTCACGTTTCATCATTTAGAATATTACAAGTTGCGCCCATGTGCAGACTAACCTTAAGCTTCAGAAAGGAAAGGACTTATGGCTCAAAACAATTACTCTAAGATAACCCCCGAGATAAGCCGTCTTGCGGAGATATGTCAGTCTAATGCCATAGATTCCGAACTCTACACCAAATATGATGTCAAGCGTGGCTTAAGAGACATTAATGGTAAAGGCGTTCTCACAGGACTTACAAAGATCTCCGAAGTCAACGCTACACAAGTCGTTGACGGTCAGGTTGTATCCGCTCCCGGCGAATTATTCTACCGCGGAATCAACGTAAAAGAGATGATCAAGGGGCAGCCCGAAGACATGCACTGCGGTTTTGAAGAGACCACTTATCTTCTGCTGTTCGGAAAGCTTCCAAATGAGGAAGAATTAAGGGACTTCAAGAAGCTTCTCGTTGAAGCGCGCTCGAAAATGCCTAAGAATTTCTTCAGAGACGTAATAATGCAGAAGCCTTCATCAGACCTGATGAACAATATCCAGCGAGGCGTTCTCAACCTCTATGCATACGATACACAGGCTGCAGATACATCGATCGCGAATGTATTAAGACAGTCATTGGAACTTATATCCATCTTCCCGAGTATTGCAGTACACAGCTACAATGCGATGCGTTACTATCTTGACCGTGACTCTCTTGTAGTTCACAGACCCCGTCCCGATCTCTCAACTGCAGAGAACTTCCTCTACATGTTAAGACCGGACAACAAGTTTACGCCTCTTGAAGCAAAGATACTGGACGTATCCCTTATGCTTCACGCAGAGCACGGCGGCGGTAACAACTCAACATTTACCACTCACGTTGTAACGAGTTCCGGCACGGATACTTATGCAGCAGTAGTTGCTGCCTTAAGTTCACTCAAGGGACCTAAGCACGGCGGCGCGAACATCATGGTAGTCAAAATGTTCAAGGAACTCGAGAGAAGCATCTCCGACTGGGAAGACGATGACGAGATCCTCGCTTACCTCGAGAGGATCCTCCACAAGGATGCATTCGACCGTTCAGGCGTTATCTACGGTATGGGTCACGCCATCTACTCTATCTCTGACCCGAGAGCACAGATCTTCAAGCGTTACGTAAGAGATCTGTCCGCAGAGAAGGGACGCACAAAGGAATTCGAGTTCTATGAGAGAGTCGAGAAGCTCTCTGCTGAACTTATCGCCGCAGAGCGCAAGATCTATAAGGGCGTTTCCGCCAACATCGATTTCTACAGCGGATTCGTTTATTCCATGCTCGGAATCCCCATGGAGCTCTACACTCCCCTTTTCGCGATCGCCAGGATCTCAGGGTGGTCCGCGCACAGAATTGAAGAGCTCAACGGCAAGGGCAAGATCATCCGTCCTGCTTACAAGAGCGTTCAGCCCAGAGTTGAATACCATCCGATCGGCGAGAGAGAATGATCAATCTTACAGTAAGATACAAAGGCTGCGTTCTGAATGGAGTGCAGCCTTTTCTTATGCCTGAATTCAGGACAGTGTACACACAGTTGTAACGCACCGCCGTACTTTTGCTGTACATATACCCGGGAATCAACGTTTTATACACACATTTGTACAACACCTGCCGTACTTTTGCTGTACATATACCCGGGAATCAACGTTTTGTACACACATTTGTACAACACCTGCCGTACTTTTGCTGTACATTCACTCAGAAAACCCCGATTTGTACATACAGTTGTAACGCACCGCCGTACAAATGCGTGTACAACACTTCCGTAACAACTTACAGACAGCGACATAAAGAGAAGAGGCTGCCCATACGGACAGCCCCAGAGAAACATAAAAATTGTTAATTGCTTGTTCGGGTGACGACTTAAGCTTTGTCGTCTTCTTCAACCTTTCCGAAAAGGTTGAGTCTGAAGAGCATTGCCTCGTCGTCAGGATCAGAGCAGGAGATCTTAGCATTGCATACGATTCCGCCCTCGATGAGCTTCATGATGCCTGTCATCTGGCTGAGCTTGCTCTTAAGGTTGAAGCGGTCGCCTTCATCAGTAAGAAGGATTACGTTTCCCTTGCACTCGTCAAGTGCCTTCATCAGTGTTGCAACATCAATGTTGTCTAAGTAAAAAGCTTTCATTATGTAATACCTCCTTGTGGTATATTTTCCTTTTTTACTATCCCCAAAGGCTTTCCCTTTGGACAGCCTAATGGTACACTTCTTCCCCTCTTCCAACAATGGGTTTGTTAAACAGATTGCATAACACAAAGGTCCTGTTTTTGTGCATATTGCACAACCGCAGGACCTTGTTTTTAGTTATTCAGTAAATGTCAGGAATGCCGCAAACCCAATGATTCATGGCATTTCAGGAATCGTCAGTTGCCGATGAGCTTGCTCGCGTACTTCGTGTTATCGAATGTAGCGAAGTAATCGCTCAATGTCTGCTCTCTTCTGATCTCTTCAACGGTACCGTCTTCCTTGAGAAGGAGCTCAGCGCACCAGAGTCTTCCGTTATAGTTGTAGCCCATTGCAAAGCCGTGAGCACCTGCGTCGTGGATGGCAAGATAGTCACCCATATCGATCTTAGGAAGCATTCTGTCAATTGCAAACTTATCGTTGTTCTCGCAAAGGCTCCCTGTTACATCGTACTTATGATCGCAGGGCTCATTCTCCTTGCCGAGGACCGTGATGTGGTGGTAAGCACCGTACATTGCAGGTCTCATGAGGTTGGCAGCGCAGGCGTCAACACCGATGTATTCCTTATAGATATGCTTCTCGTGGATTGCCTTGGTAACGAGCATTCCGTAAGGAGCGAGCATGAATCTTCCCATCTCGGTATAGATCGCAACATCGCCCATGCCTGCAGGAACGAGAACACGCTCGAACTGCTTTCTTACGCCCTCACCGATTGCCATAATGTCATTCTGTGAATCTTCGGGCTTATAGCCGATTCCGACACCGCCAGAGAGATTGATGAATGCAAATTCAATGCCGACCTTCTCAGATATCTCTGCTGCGAGTTCGAAAAGCTGGCCGGCAAGAGTAGGATAATACTCATTTGTAACTGTGTTGCTTGCAAGGAAAGCGTGAAGTCCGAACTTCTTTACGCCAAGTTCCTTAAGCTTTGCATAAGCTTCGAAGAGCTGCTCTTTTGTCATGCCGTACTTGGAGTCACCGGGGTTATCCATAATGCCGTTGCTGAGCTTGAAGACTCCGCCCGGATTATATCTGCAGCTCATGATCTCAGGGAACTGGGGTCCTAAGATGTACTCAAGGAACGGGATATGAGTAATATCGTCGATGTTGATGATGCCGCCTAAGTTGGCACAGAGAGCATATTCTCTTGCAGGAGTATCGTTAGACGAGAACATGATGGGGCCGCCTACGGCATCAGCAAGGATGAGCTCTGCCTCAGATGAGCAGTCAAATCCGAAGCCGTAATCGTTAATGATGTCCAGGATATAAGGATTAGGTGTAGCCTTAACAGCAAAAAACTCATTAAATCCCTTGTTCCAAGCAAAAGCTTCCTTAACGCGCTTGCAGTTCTCTCTTATTCCCTTCTCATCGTAAATGTAGAACGGTGTGTGACGTGTCTTAGCGATCTCTTCGATCTGTGACTTGGTAATAAAAGCCTTCTTTTCCATAACAAATCCCTCTAAAAAACGTTATGAGGTAAATTAACATTTTATTCAAGGAAATACAAGTTGTTTGTGCTATATTAACTCTTAATAAATCAGGGGTTTTGCAGGTATGAAAATTATGCAATATAACACCTGAAGAATAAGGGAGGAACTAATCATGGATCAGCAATTAATACCTAAGGAATACGAACCGATATCGATGTGGGGTTACTTCGGATATCAGATCCTGTTCTCCATTCCGGTCGTAGGCTTTATCTGCCTTATTATTTTCGCGATCGGAGCAAAGAACGTAAACAAGAAGAACTTCGCGAGATCGTATTTCTGCTACACGATCATATGCCTCGTAATCTTTGCAATCGTATTTGCGGTCGCATCCTTTACGGGCGCAGTTGAGGCACTGATGTCTAACTTCTAATCCGTCTCGTCTATAACGGTCTCTACGGTCGTTACGATCTCTTCGTCGTCATCGAAGTTGCCCGTGATGCCGTAACCTGTATTGGGAACCATACGGGAATATATGACGTCAGCAAAGAAGATCACCAGAAGGGTTATTGCTATAGGAAGCAAGACCCTTCTGTTTATTTTACGGATAAGATTATCGAGGAGCGGTGCAAGCACGTAGATGAACGCCAGCGCGCATATTCCGAATACGAATAAGCCTTCAGCACAGACACGGCCGTTGAGGTTAAGAAAATACCCGTCGTAATTCCACCATCTCGAACCGAAGATCTCTTCTAAAAGCCACCCGGTAATGTATTCGACAGTTCCGCAAAGGGCTATAGATGAGAAGAAGAAAACAACAGGCTTCTTACGGACTTTATTAAGGAGCAGGAGCACGATAAAACCTCCGACTCCGTATATCGGAAGCCAGGGGCCGTGCAGAACGCCGCGGTTGATGAGTCTTCCCTTCATGAGGAAGTAATAGAGAAGTTCCCACGTCCAGCCGAAGTTCGAGAAGATAAAGAACATCATTACGAGCGAGAAAACAGAATAGTGTCTTAAGTAATGGATGTTCTCGAGTGAAGGTATCTTGCGCTGGTCAGGGATCGGCGAGAGTCTCGAAGGATATACCAGGCCCTTTGCCTCGTTCTCGTAAGCTCTCATCTTCATCTTCTTTGCTTCGCGGTTCTCATATTCGACCTCATCCTTACTGTTCCAGAGAACAACACCGAAGTGTTTTGCAAAGAATCTCTCACGCTTTCCGTCTAAACCTTCAACAGCGTATTCAGGCTTTGCAAGTTCTTCTATAACGTCGGCATACTTATCGGACAAGGTATTTGAATCTGCTCTTACGAACAATACCTCATCGTTAAGGAGCTCGGTTCCGGGAAGATTCTTATCCTTGGAATACTGCCTGATCTTCGCATAGAACTCGGAATAGCAGCACACAAAATAAGGATTGGCATAGAGGATATTGGAGATTCCGAGAGTAAAGAATCCAAGAAAATACCAGCCCATGAAGCTGACGAACATGCCAAATATCTTTCTCTTGTTGCCGTGCATCATGCGCCATGAGAGTTTAAGTGCCTCAACGGGTTTTATGTCAGGGTTCTCGGCAATGATATAAGGCACAAGGATAAGTCCGCAGTGGACCACCGGGAACATTACCACAGTCATTGCACCCAATATCTCAAAAATGGTCTTAAGCCCCATTACCAGAGCGGCTCTCGTCCATCTCTTAACTCTGATGAGAAACAGATATCTGGAAAAAGGGACTTTCTTATAGATCCTTCCTTCGAGGAAGATCCTTCGGCTCGCAGCGATATAGACATTACGGATATAGAGCCATACAAAGGCCGCAGCCAGAAGAATCAGCGAAGTCATTATGACCTGCGCCACGTTCTCTGATCCTGCGAACTGAATAACGATTGAATAGATATTTGCGATGAACGTGTCTTCGGTAATGTAGTTGATTATCTGATTTAAGATTCCCCTGGTCCTGCCAAAGATCTCGTTCGTATGTTCATTCTCAAATGTCTTGCTGTACAATGCCTGCTCAACGCCTGTATACATGGAGTCGGCATCTTCGTCAATCGTTCTGTAAGCATGTTCGATTCTTCGAAGATCCGGGTCTTCGTAAAGCTCAAACACGGCTGCTATGCCATCGTCAATAACCTGTCTTCTTACACCGATGAGATTATCAGAAGTAAAGAACTCCGCCTGCACTATAAGCGCGAAAAGACACGCAACGACATACATCAGATAATGATGCTTAAGATTAGTCCTGGCCTCGCGCTTTAGATCCTTACGTGAGAATTTGAAACTGTCGTTGCCGTTATCCAAGGAATACCCCCTATTCAAGGCTAATTCTAACACAAAAAGAAACTGTGCAAGTCTTTAAAAAGACTTGCACAGTTTTTAAATCTATAGCCTCAAACCGGTGCGGAAGTTACATTGCTGTATATCCGCCGTCTACGGGAAGGTTAACGCCTGTTACATATGTTGTAGCGGGAGCAGAGAGGAAGCAGACCGCTGTATCGAGCTCACCGTCATTACCGTATCTCTCAAGAGGGATCATTGTCTTGGCATTAGCCTGGAAGAAATCTGAATCCAATGTCTCCTTTGTAAGAGGGCTGTAAAAATATCCGGGGCAGATGGAGTTTACCGTGATGCCGTACTTACCCCACTCGGAAGCGAGTGCTCTTGTAAGGTTAACTACACCGCCCTTAGCTGCGTGATAAGGAGAAGCGGGTGCAACCTTATTGCCTACGAGGCCATACATGGAAGAGATATTGATGATCCTTCCGAATCCTGCGGGAATCATTGCCTTCTTGGCGATTGCTCTTGCCATTCTGAAAGAACCGAAGAGGTCGATGTCGATCTCGTTCATGAACTGCTCATCTGTAATGTCCTCAGCGGGTGCAACGGCACCTGTACCTGCATTGTTTACAAGGATATCGATCCTGCCCATCTTCTCGAGGATCTCATCGATTGCAGCATTTACTGCATCTGTATCTGTAATGTCGAGCTTAACTGCGAGAGTCTTAACTCCGTATGTCTTCTCGATATCAGCCGTAACTTCTTCAAGAAGATTCTGACGGCGCGCAATGGCAACTATGTCACAGCCCTGGTTTGCAAGAGCTTTTGCCATCTGAACACCGAGTCCTGTAGAGCATCCTGTAATAACAGCTACTCTTCCTGTCAAATCGAAAATGTTTGCCATATAACGTCACCTCACATAAGATTTCCACCGGAGACATTTCTTATCTCCGCTTGAGATTATACAAGACCCTGCAGAGCCAATTAAGTTAAAAACCTTTTATTTTTGAGCATTTTCTGTCATCCCTGTGCTGTTTCCATTAAGTTTTAATCTCGTTTGCATATAATGATCATCTAATGATTTTCAGTTTGATTCAAAAGGCGCTGAAGAGATTCAAATGGTATAATGATTTTATTCGACTAATACTTAAATAGGAGGAAAAAGAAATGAAGTTTTTCAAAGGCAAATGCGGAACTGTTGTAACTAAGCTTTTCGAGACCGAATGCGAGGGTGGTCCTCTTGAAGAACTCATCCCTAACACTACTGATGCAGCCGGCGAGAAGCACGTACCGGTCATCACCGTTAACGGACAGGAAGTTACTGTTTCTGTAGGCGAAGTAGCTCATCCCATGATGGATGCCCACTATATCACCTTCGTGGCCCTGGAGACAGACAAGGGAGCTATCGTAAGACAACTCAAGCCCGGCGAGGAACCCGTTGCCGTATTCACGATCGGATCTGACGAGAAGGTCATCGCAGCTTATGAATACTGCAATCTCCACGGACTGTGGAAGGCCGAAGCATAACAGGCAGAAGCTTAACCCATGAAGACTCAGGAATTAAAAGACAAGAGCGGGCTTACAAACATAGAGCTTGCTATCCTTATTATTGCGGCATCAATCACGATCACTATCGTATCCACATGTTCGCCTCTGTACCCTTTTAATCCCTGGGACGATACCAATTGTTTCTTCACATTAGGCCGCGGAATAATCCACGGCCTTGTTCCCTATAGAGATCTCTACGAACAGAAGGGACCTCTTCTCTACTTCATCTTTGCCCTGACTGCTCTTATCTCGGAGAAGTCCTTTATCGGTGCATGGATAATCGAATGCATTGCAGCATCAGTTTATGCAGTTTTCTCATGGAAGATCGTTAAGTTCTTTTCCGAGCCCCCAAAGTATGCAATAGCACTGATGCCGCTCCTGCTCGGCGTCACTTATACGATAGGAATGTTCAACTTCGGCGGCAATGCCGAAGAACTGTGCTTCCCTCTCATGACCGTATCGTTCTACTTCGGTCTTAAGGCTATCGCAAAGGGCGACGGACTGCCTTCCAAGACAGAAGCATTCATATGCGGTCTTCTTACAGGCGTATTATTCTGGATCAAGTACACGTTTATCGGATTTACCGCAGGTTTTTGCATCTACATCCTGATAATCGCTATCAGGAATAAGGACTTCAAAAAGCTCTGGTCGCTCGTATGGAGATTCTTATGCGGATTTGTTTTGGTCGCTGTACCGATACTTATCTACTTTGCTGCCAACGGTGCGCTCAACGCTCTTTGGGAAGCATATTTTTATAACAATATATTCTTATATCACGTTGATTTCGGTAACGACGGACCCGCTTCGATACCGGTCGTCCGCAACTTCTATAATCCCATATCTATCCTCATCTTCTTGTCATTCCAGTTCCCTTCATACGGAATCATGCTGCTGCTTACATTGATGTCACTCATATTCATCCCGAAGCAGTACCGCAAGAAGACTATCCTGCTGTTTGCTCTTACATTTGCAATAGCTGCCGGAACCGCGCTCTCAAGGCCTACATTCATTTACTACTACGGCTACCATTTAGCGTACAGCTTCTGTCTGATACCGCTCATATTTATTAAGGGTCTTAACTTGCTCGATAAGAAGATCAAGACCCGTTCTAACCTTGTAAATGTTCTAATTACAACGGTCCTTGTTGTCTTCTATATCGGAACATTACTCCTCAACAAGAACATGTATCTGTTCCTTCAGCCCAAGGATTCACTTGCACAATTCAGGATCGCAGAGACCATCAACGAAGAGAAATCCGATGCCAAAGTCCTTACCTACGATGTAATGGATTCGGGCTTTTATACGGCAGCAGGCATATTGCCGCAGAACAGATTCTACTGTTTCCTCAACATCGAGAAGTCTTATCCTGCAGTATTGGAAGAACAGAACCGTCTGATAGAAGAGGGCTACTACGACTTCATAGTTACTTACTATTTCTACGAACCCGAATGGGATAATTACAGGCTTGTTGAAGAAGAGATCGTACCCTACGTCGATTACGGCGGAGAGCATACTCTCGAAGGATACAAACTCTATAAGAGGATTTAAACTACCTGGAAAATATAAAACTTCAAATAATCAGTCTCCGGCACGTTCCAGAGGATCGGATGGTCGGGAGCCTGTGTTCTTGCTTCAATCTGTCTTAAGCTGACGCTTGCATCTCTGGCAGCGGCAGATAACATCTTCCTGAAGAGCTCATCCGTCATGAAGTGAGAGCACGAACACGTTGCGAGATAGCCTCCCCTCGGGAGCAGCTTCATCGCCTTAAGATTGATCTCCTTATATCCCCTGCCCGCAGATTCCACAGTCTGTCTCGACTTCGTAAAAGCCGGCGGATCCAGGATTATGTAATCGTATTTGTGATCCTTCTTCTCTGCCATCTCTGTCAGGAGCTCGAAAACATCCGCGCAGACATAATCGATCTTATCTTCAAGATTATTCCTTACTGCATTAGCTCTGGCCATTTCTATGGCCTGAGATGAGATATCAACACTTGTTACATGCTTGGCGCCGCCAGATGCGCAATTAAGGCCGAAAGAACCCGTATGTGTAAAGCAGTCAAGGACGGTCTTATCCTTAGCGATCCTGGCAGCAGCCTGCCTGTTGTACTTCTGGTCCAAAAAGAATCCTGTCTTCTGACCGTTCTCAATATCAACTGAATACTTGATACCGTTCTCGGAGATCTCAGTTATACAGGGATATTCCTTGCCGCCGTACCAGCCCTTATAGAGATCAAGACCTTCCTTCTCCCTTAAGGCCAGTTCGTTCCTCTCGTAGATGCCCTTAAGGGGCTCTCCGATTTCTTCGAAAACAGCCATAAGAGCTTCATAAATAACATCTTTGTTCTGTTCTAATCCGAGGCTTGCGATCTCGCTTACGGCGATGTCTCCATACCTGTCACATGTAAAGCCCGGCATCTGGTCCGCTTCGCCGTGAATTATCCTGCAGCACTTGAAGTCATCTCCCTGCATAACGGTCATGCGGTACTTAACGGCATAAAGGATCCTTCTGTACCAGAACTTATAATCGAAGACATCATTACTGTTCCTGGATATTATCCTGACAGTTATCTTGGAATTGGAATTATAAAATCCTGCCCCCTGCCAGCTCGAACCCTCAAAACAGTCGACTATGCCGCCGTCAAGGATCTGGCCTTCGACAGACAGTATCTCATCCCCGTAGACCCAGGGATGACCGTTCTTCAGAGACCTCGCGGCCTTAGAAGTGATGCTGACCTTCGGATAAGATCTTAAAGACTTCATCGCGTTCTGCTGCCCGTAGGATTATCAAGCCCAGGGATCCTGAGACTTGGGTGTTCTGATCATGGCAAGAAGCATCTGGTCCTCAACAAACCACTGATTTGTCGAAGGCTTATGACGCAGAAGGATATGGCGCTTGGTATCAGCACCGGAAGATGTAATGAAGATCTTCATTCTGCCGTCCAATTCCTGCTCGTATCCCCTCTCAGTCTCAACTGTATAAGGCATTGTGGGAGTATAGTCGTTATCAGGTGATGTGCCGTTGAAGAAAGAACGCACAACGTGATCACCGCCGTCCATCCTGTCAGAAAGGAACTGCTTCTCATATGTGGATAATCCGTAAGGTCCCTTAAGGAATTCGAGCATCTCGTATGTCTCTTCCTTGTTAACCTGATAGTGCATCATTACTGCCAGGAAAAGAGCAGCTGTATATTCGGGCTCGCTAAGCGATGCTTCGGGAAGCTGCTTAAGCTCTTCAAGATTATTAGGCAGCGTATTGAAAACAATAGTCATGTGATCATCCTCCGGGAGATTATTGTAGCTATAAACCGACTCTCTGATTATAACATTAAGACAGAGCATTCGGATTATAACAAATGCTCTGTCCTATAAATACGGAGGTGAAAATCAGCAAATCATACAGCGTCGCGCTTCTCGGCAGGCATATCCATAAGGGTAGCCGTACTGTTGAAGCCTGCAACGATCTTCTTAACCTTATCAATACCAACCTTATAGTTGCTGCAGATATAGTTAACAGAATCATGCTCGCAGAAGAATGCAGCGGCAATGCAGGCATTCTCGATACTGCCGTTAATTGCACTGTTGATCTTCTCCCACAGGGTACCGGCAGGCGGAGCACACTCAACCGACTTAACACTTGTAGGCATAAGGATAATGCCCCAATATTCAGCATAGTACCTGGCAATGAGGTCACAAGCCTTACAGATGTGGCGTCTTACGGTTCTGTCAGTGAAGTATGCAATATCAGCTACTTCCTTCTCAGTCTTCTTGGAATTCAGATAGAGTTCTGCCGCCCTGTACTCGTCCTTATCCATATGTGCAGACACATATGCCAATGCGTTATTCATATTATCTCTTACAACAGCATACGTAGCGGCATGCTCCGTGTAGCCGTTATCAGCAAGCATCCTTACTGCGTTTACGATCATGTTCTGTCTTCTAAATACGTCTTTTACTGTGCAGTTTAATCTCTTCATACTAATATCAACCTTTCTCTAATAATTTGCCTGTTGAAATCAGAACAAATATTCGGTAACTTTATGGTGTAATCATATCATCATGCCGGAATCTTGTAAAGGCTTTTGGAACGAAAAATCTACATATTGGGATTTTTGTAATATTACAGCAAATCGCTACACAATTCTTTACTTAAAACTATATATATTATATTTATAGATATAATATCTAACCTTCAAACAAAAGTAATAGTTCATTAACTTCGTGCTGATTATTTTGCCATTTCCCTATGCTAAAATGTACTTATAATCAAACCGTCTTGAGGGTTTTATGAAGATTGAATACATAGCTGAATTAATCATCATAACCTTATTGCTAGTAGCATTGATAATTGCTACGGTCTTCAGACGGAGAAGATATTTTGAGAAGACTGCAACCAGCGTTTTTAATGTTCTAATAACTGCCCTTATTCCTCTGGCAGGTAATTCCTTAGCTTTATTTACACAATTGGAGTATCTGGCATACGTAGGCTATATGGTCATGCTTTTGGGTGACGTGTTCCTGATGTACAACCTGGCGGTTTTTGTCACAGATTACTGCGGATTCAAGTTCAGGCGCTCTCCCCTTCAGTTTGTCGTTATTACAATGCTGGGATTGATATCACTGGGAATCCTGTCCAATCCGTTATCCGGCATTGCGTTCAGTGTCAGGCTCGGTTATTTTACTGACGGAAGTTTTTATTATGCGCTTGCTCCTCACTGGGGAATGCTCTTAGGCTTCAGCCTTCTTGAATCGCTCCTTGTTCTATACATTGCTCTTCTGGTAAGCAAATGCATTAAGATATCTTCGGCATACCATGAGAGATATGTGGTCATCATGATCGCTATGCTGACCTGCATGATCTTCATGTTCTTTGTTTTCTCGGAAAGTCCTGTAAACAATTCACTTATCGGTTATGTGATCTGCGGTCTGCTTATATTCTTATTCACTTTCATTTACAAGCCTATATTCATAAGAAGAAGACTTGCGGATTCAGTCGTTGCCAACCATACTGACGGAATCATTTTCTACGACACTGATGTAAATGCCCTTTATGCCAATGATAAGGCTTATGAAGTGCTTCATATTGCTTCAGGTAATCCCAGTAAGTGTACTGATAAGCTGCTTGAAGTTATGGGCGGTGTCGATCTCGGCGCAGATTTTGACATCAGCGCCAGATTCCGCGATGAGGGTCAGGAGGACTACACTTATTTAAGGATAACTCACCGTTTGATGAAGGATAAGAGAAACATGGACGTAGGTTCCTTCTTCTCTGTCCACGATGATACGGAAGTTGTTAATCTTAATTCCAAGAGAAAATACCTGTCCACACACGATGCCCTGACCGGTCTTTATAACCGCTACAGCTTCGAGGAACAGGTCAGGGAACTCATGGATGCTAACCCTGATACTCCATACTACATGATTGTCTCCGATATCAATGACTTTAAGCTCATCAACGATATTTACGGAAGAGACAAAGCTGACGAGATCTTAAAGCAGATGGCAAGAGATATCGAGAAGTTCTCTCATCCCGGTGCCTGCTTCTGCAGATGGAGAGGCGACATTTTCTGCGCATTTACAAAGAAATCCGTTATCGATCTTGATGAACTTGAGAAGACCATTAAAGATCAATGGGTGGCTTCAGACCTCATCAACTCTCCGCTTGTCATTCACGTAGGCGTTTTCGAGCCCACAAAAACAGATAAGGCAGAATTATCTGTCAGCGACATAGTTGACCGTGCCCAGCTGGCGATCGCCGGCATCAAGTACGATTACAACCGCTGTGTGGCGCTCTACGACGACAAGCTCAGAGAAGACAAGATCTGGGAACAGAAGATCACCAGCGAACTGGCAGGTGCCATTGCCGGCGGTCAGATCATTCCTTATCTCCAGCCGCAGTACGCAGCTGACGGAAGACTTGAATGCGGCGAAGTCCTGGTCAGATGGAATCACCCTACAGAAGGAATCCTGTCTCCTTTTAAGTTCATTCCGGTCTTCGAGAAAAACGGGCTTATCGCTGTTATAGACAAGCACATATGGGAAGAAGCTTGCAAGATCCTCTCATCCTGGTCGAAGAGGACTGACGGTTTTGAGAAGCTCTGTCTGTCCATCAACATCTCTCCCAAGGATTTCTACTTCCTGGATATTTATCAGGTAATTACTTCTCTCGTTGAGGAATATGATATTCCGCCTGAAAAACTCCATCTTGAGATCACCGAGTCTTCAGTCATGAATAATGCCGCAGATAACATAAAGGTCATCAATAATCTGCGTGAATACGGCTTCACTGTTGAGATGGATGATTTCGGAAGCGGTTATTCGTCACTCAACATGCTTAAGGACATGCCTGTCGACATTCTCAAGATCGACATGGTATTCCTCGGTAAAACTTCAGATTATAAGAAATCGAAGATCATATTAAGCAGTATCGTGAACATGGCAAACAACCTCGAGATGCCCCAGATCACGGAAGGTATCGAGACAAAAGAACAGCTGGATATGCTTAAGGAGATGGGCTGCAAACTGTTCCAGGGATACTACTTCTCAAAGCCCGTGCCGCTCAGCGAATTCGAGAAACTCCCTCTTATCTGGAAATAAGCAAAAGCATGGACCGCCTCAAAAATGGGACGGTCCATTTCATTGATACTGCTGCTTAAGCCAATGCTTCCAGAACTCCTGATAAGATGCTTATCGCTACATATGAGACCGCTGTAAAGATTATTCCGGCTCTTATGTGCGGCCTGCCGCGGAGAACGGTCAGTATAGACATTGCACTTGCAAAACCCAGTGCCAGCGTTCCCCACATCGCCAGTATTCTCTTGGGCGTGTATCCGTAGATGCTGTAATAAAGTCCGAGTTTGCTCATTGCCACGATCGCGAAAACAATACTCTCAGCCATCAGCAGGGTAACCAGGATCTTCGCAGGAATCGCGAACCTGCCTTCTGAATCTGTCTTGCCGAACAGGATTATCGCCAGATAAACACACATGTTTACCGCCATGATGCCAACCAGCTCGAAGAAGCCGTCTCTGGCATAGTAAGCAACAAGCATTCCGTCAGGAACAGTTCCCGTGAATCCGCCAATCATGTATGTCAGACGCTTGATAAAGAACAGAAAATACAGAAGAACGAATACACCTGCTGCAACATAAACGATCGCAGAAGATACGGTCTTGCCCTTACCCCTTATCTTGTTAAGCCAGGCAGCAACACGGGTCTCTTTCTGTCCGTCTGATTTTGCGCTTCTGGATAACAGACCGTATAAGTAGAAGCATACGGGTATTGCAAAGAAACATCTTCGCACAATTTCAGAAATATCCCTAAGTCTCAAATGATCAAGATATGTCCCGATCTCAGCAAGGAAATTATCGAAGAATGAAGCTATATCACTGTCGATAGATGCCATAAGACTTACAGATATGATCATCAGTATAAACATTATTCCGATGAATATAACGGCTATGAAGTTGTTCTTTTTTGCAGGTCTCTGAACTTCACCGTCAATTACCGTCTGATGCTTTGCAAAGCATTTCCAGTCAATTATAAAGTTCGGGAATCCCGCAAAAGACTTAACACAGAATCCGTCTATCAGGTCAGCAATTATGAATCCTGAAGTATTACCTCCGAGCAGGATCTTATTTGAGACCAATACCGAATAAACAGCGCACAGATGCATTGCAAATAACGAGAGCAGCTGTTCCGGTCCGAAGCAGGCCGTAAGGCCCGTCATGAATGTCATTACATACCAGAATACGGATGCTGCGGTAAGCTTCGTGTTCTCTCTCCTGCCCCTTCTGACCAGCTCATTTACGATAATGAATAATATTGCAAATACCGGATAAGAGACCTTTATCATGAAGTGTCCTGCACCCATGGAAGGATCTATAATAAAGCTGTCAGTCAGATCAAATATGAACCTTACATAAGCGTAAGCTAAAGGATAGGCTAGGATGACTCCTAGCCTCTGAAGTATCAATTTATTGTCCATTGAAAATCAGTCCTCTCTGAACTCGAGAATATCTCCCGGCTGGCAATCCAATGCCTTACAGATATCGTTTAATGTGGAGAACCTGACGGCCTTTGCCTTCTGGTTCTTAAGTATCGAAAGATTTGCCTGCGTGATCCCCACTTTTGCAGCCAATTCGCCGGAGGAGATCTTACGTTTTGCCATCATTACATCAAGATTAACTATAATCATATTTTGCTCCTCCTTTCCTCAGATCGTGAGATCCATCTCTTCCTTCATTGTAATAGCCTTATCAAATACTACTCTGACGCTCATTACTATAAGGGCCATAAACAGTGCTACGATTGCCAGGATCCAGGCGCCGTTCCAAATGAATCCGCCGATTACGCAGTCAACTGCAATTGCTACCAATGAGAGCGTAATGATCATCATAAGTTTTGTATTCGATCTGTCAAAGACTATATCCTTGCTCATATTGGACAGAAGCTTCAATAACGATATAAGAACGACATAACCGCCGACTGTTCCCAGATAGTATATCACTGTGAGAGCTACAACTCTGAATGTATCGAAAACAAGTGCCCAACAATAAGCTATATACTGAGTGATTACTATTCCGAAAATATCTGCAACAACTGCCATTGCTATAAAGAGTACTGTCGCAATCTTAGTCCATCTGATAATTCCATCGTTGTATCGCATAGACTTTTCCTCCTGAAAATGATTTAAGCTAGCTTTATGCCAGTATACTAACACAGCGTTTTTCGATTTTCAAGAGTTTTTTATCGTTTTTCAATAAAATTTTTCCAGTTATCGAGAAATACAAAAACGGTGCCGTTTTGAGGCGGCACCGTGAGACTTAAACAATAAGCAGATTATCTTTCTCTCTTGTGATCCTTGTAATATTCGTCCTTGTCTTTATACATAAGGGTATCTATGACGACTACAAGATCCTGCGTATCTTCCTTACTGAAGTCAAATACCTTACCGCCTACTGCGGCAGAGAGCTTATAGGGCTTGCCTGATGTCTCGTTATACTTATCTACTGCATCGGCAGTTTTCTTCTTATACAATTCGATGTCAGACTCTTTTGCCTTACGCATGAGCACTACGAATTCATCACCGGCGAATCTGATGACTGTTCCCACAGAACCGAAGACATCATTCAGAATGCCTGCAAATGCGATAAGAGCCTGATCACCTTCTTCGTGCGAATAGTTATCGTTAATTGATTTGAATCCGTTAAGATCGAGCATGTAGGCAACAATGGTTTCCTTGTGCCTCTTCTGCAGGCGCTTAAGTTCCCTGTCCATCTCGAATCTGTTATAGACACCCGTGAGCTTATCTATGTAGATGCATTCATTCTGGAACGCAATAACGATTCCCGCAAACGAGACAGCGAAACATGCCGGAAGGAGCGAGATTCCGTAAGCATATGTCTGAACCAGCATTCCAAGAAAGATCGGCAGCAGGAACTCTACAACAGGGAAATAGCGGAGCGAAGGATTCCTGATCTTGGATACAAAGTAATAAATAAACCCGTACGCGTTGAGGAGCAATCCGACAGCCACGAAGAAGAAATAAAGATCTCCTCTGTGATACTCATTATTGTTATCGATGCTGAATACGATAGGCACGAAGAAATTCGCTATAAGGAGTACGACCTGAACACATACAGCGATCCAGAAAGCGAGGAAGTTGAGATGCGATGTTTTCTTGTCGATATGCTTTACGATCATATGAACAAGGAAAATTCCGACAAACACATTATAAAAATAAAGATATGTGTTACCGATATAAAGCATTACGTGGTAGAACATGAATCCTGTTCCTACCCTGCCGTCGAAATAAGCTACTACCTGATCAACCACGCAATTGGCTACCGACATGATAAGCATGCGGAGCATAATATGACTCTCTTCCTTACGTCCGGGAAGATTCCATCCCCTTGTTACCAGAACTATCAAGAGGATCGCAATTCCTATAAAATCAGCTACTGTAACTGCATATAAGTTAATAACAGGTGTCATACAGAGATTATACTTCTTTTTCGCATTTGCATCTCCCCTGAACCGCTTATGCTATAATAACCGCTTGAAAGACAACAATCCGGAAAGGAACGGATCAAATGGACGAAGAAACATTATATGTGCTGATAACCTATTTGAGTTGGATAATTCCGCTCCTGACAGGACTCGCAATTCTAGTTGCCGGAATACTGATAACGGTCAACAAAACAAAATCCACCAGGATGCTCGGAATTAGCTTCATATTCAATGCTATAAAAGTATTGATTGCCGGCATTTATACTATTGCTGTTCACAACTTGAAGGGTGAAGAGGTGGCAGCCATAGTCTATCCCTATAATACTGCAGTCATAATAACAGGCTGTTTATCCACGCTTTTCCTTTGCTTCTTCATTCATAAGAATTACGGAAAGAAACTTATCTATCTTCCTCTGTTCATAATTCCCGCAGCAGGCTGGCTTGCTGACAGGATTATAATCATGACGCTCAGCAAGTTTATTGGAGCAGGAAACTCTATCGGATTGTGGATCGAGTTAACCAGCCAAATCGACAATTCTATCATTTCAGCAGCCGTTGCTGTCATTGTGTTCATTGTTTTCTTTAAGAACAGGAAAACCGAGAAGGTCATCCCAAAAGCATGGCTTATCAAGGCTATCCTGCTCGGCTGGAGCCTGCTCCACACAATAATTTACACATGCATTCTTTTGCATATGATATCCAATGAATCATCCGTCTCCGGCATGGATTACCGGATACTAACACTCATCTCAAATCCGATAGCTTTTGCATTCCCGCTATATGTGCTGATAAGTGTTTTCGCTGCCTCGAAAACGAAAGAAGAGGACGAGCCTTACGACCTGCCCGAACCGCCGTATCAGATCTGATGAATGTCGAATACCAGCTTTTCCCCGTCGAAAACCGTATAATTCGCAACGATCGTTGAATAATTATCGCTGTTAAAACCGTTGCACTTATACCAGGGACCTGATCCTAAGCAGTCAGTGTCTACCTTATCGAATTCAAATTCGGGAGCGTCGGTTTCTGCCCAGTCATATTCTTCCCAGAGCCTTGCGGCTTCCTCATCAGTCAGGTAAACAACGCCTCTGTATCTGTATTCTGTAGGTCCGATAGAACGGCTGCCCCAGTCAAAATATACCTCTTCATAGATAGCGTGATCCCATTCGTCAAGCGCATTCATATAGTGTTCTACGATAACCGAGTCATTATAGAGCGTAACGACCTGTTCAGGCTCCTTATGCCTGAATTCAGAACAGGAAGTCAGTAATACCGCGCCTGTTACAAGTGACAATATGAGTGTTCTGCCTAAAACCTTAAAACTCTTCATTATTAGAATCCCTTTCCTATTATCCTTAGTCCAAAACAACCGTTATTATACCATTAACAAAATTCTTACGATTTAGGTGGTTTATAGTTACATTTATTGAGTTGATTCTTAACTTAATGGTGATACTATAAACTCGAAATGTTATATAAAATTAATAATAATAGATTCAGATTGAGATCACTCATTACCGTTTTGCTCAGCACAGTCCTTGTGCTGTCATTTTTCAGTTCGTCCGTAAGTCTTGCTGATGACAGCCAAAAGACCGTCCGTGTCGGTTGGTTCGAATCCGCGTTCAATATCACTGGGGAGAACGGCAGGCGTTCAGGATATGCATATGAATACCAGCTCAAGATAGCGGCTTATACCGGCTGGGAATACGAATATGTGGAAGGATCCTGGTCAGAGCTCTTCCAAATGCTCGAGAACGGCGAGATTGATCTGTTAGCCGATGTTTCCTACACCGAAGAACGTGCGGAAACACTCTTATTCCCCACAATTCCGATGGGCCAGGAATTCTATTATCTGTACACCTCGTCCGATAACAAAGAAATACGCTCAGACGACTTATCCACATTGAACGGCAAGCGCATCGGCGTTCCCAAAGACAGCATTCTGGCTGACCTCTATATCGAATGGACCGATCAGCACGGCGTTTCCGCTCAGCTTGTAGAGCTCAGCGGTTCCGAGAGCGATTCTCTTGATATGATCGTAAACGGTGATCTCGACGGTTTTGTCAGCATGGACAGCTTCGGAGATGTGGATTACTTAACTCCGCTGACATCTGTAGGTTCATCAGAGTTCTACTTTGCAGTTAACGGCTCAAGGCCCGATCTTCTCAGTGATCTTGATGCGGCTTTGTCTGCCATCATGGAAGAAGACCGTTACTATTCCCAGCATCTTTACGATAAATACCAGAACAATTCAGGTGTAGAGAGATACTTAAGCACATCTGAACTCGAGTGGCTCGAAGAGCACGGAACGATCCGTATAGGCTATCAGGACAACTACCTGGCATTCTGCGCAAGTGATCCTGCCACGGGTGAATTGACAGGCGCTCTCAAGGACTATCTCGAATATGCTTCGAACGGAGTAATTAACGCACAGATTGAATTCGAAGCGATATCCTTCCCTACTGCATCTGACGCAATGACAGCTCTGCAGAACGGCGAAGTCGACTGCGTATTCCCCGCAAATCTCACAGCTTATGACAGCGAATCAATGGGCGTCGTAATGAGCCCCACTCTGATGAGCACGGAAATGCTGGCAGTTGTAAGCGAATCCGACCAGCAGGCTTTCTTCCAGAAGGATCAGATTACGGTAGCAGTCAACGAAGGCAACCCCAATTACGATCTGTTTTTGGCTGAACAGTTCCCTGCATGGGATCCGGTTCACTATGTTGATACGCCCACTTGTCTTAAGGCAGTTTCAGAAGGCAAGGCTGACTGTATCCTGATAAGCAACTACCGCTACGGCAACATTTCCGCTCTTTGCGACAAATATAAGCTTACAACTGTCTCAACAGGCATTGATATGGACTATTGCTTTGCCATCAAGGAAGGCAACACTGTTCTTTATTCAATAATGTCTAAAGTTACCGCCACGGTTCCCGATTCAGTTGCGCATTCAGCCCTGAACTACTATGCATCAGAAGATGCGAAGATAACATTCTCCGAATTCATGCGCGATAATCTCGGAATAATAATGTCCGTGGTTTCCGTAATACTCCTGATCATACTGATCCTTGCGTTCCGTAACATAAGACTTCTGCGCAAGACCAGCCAGGGCAAAAAGCAGATCAAGAATCTCAGCCAGAGAGCCAATTACGATGCCCTCACTTCTGTCCGTAACAAGGGCGCATTTACAGACTACATAGAGAATGTCCAATCCAGAATCGACAACGGAGAGACCGCGGATGTAGCAATATGTATTTTCGACTGCAACAACCTTAAGCAGATCAATGACGAATACGGCCACGACAAGGGTGATGAATATATCAAAAACGCATGCCACTTCATCTGCACCACTTTCCGCAGAAGTGCTGTTTTCCGCATAGGCGGCGATGAATTTGCAGCGGTATTAATGAACGAAGACTTCCTTAACAGAGACAACCTCATCAATATCTTCAACAACGAACAGGAAGCTATCAGCGCCGCTGCCACAGACACGTGGAACCGGCTCCACATCGCTGCCGGCATGGCTGTATATTCTTCCTATACCGACAGTTCGCTGAGCGACACCATCAAGCGTGCTGACGATCTCATGTACGAACGCAAAAGGACCTGGAAAGAATCGAATTCCTGATGTATTAACAGGTTTACATAGGATAAATATATGGGCATCTGCTATCACTTCTATATGGACATACCGGATCCGGAAGTTATCTTCCATGACGGATACTATTATCTGGTAACAACGACAATGCATTTCTTTCCCGGCGGTGAAATCTTAAGATCTAATGACCTCAAGAGCTGGGAACACTATTCTTATGTCTTCGACCGTCTGGAAAGCACTCCCGCACAACGTCTTGAAGGTGACGGATACATCTATGGCAAAGGCATGTGGGCACCCGCCCTCAAATACCACAACGGATTATTCTATTTTGCATTCTCAAGCAATGACATGAATAAGACTTACCTGTTCAGGGCAAAGGATCTTAAGGGGCCCTGGAAACGCAGTGAGATAAGCGGTTTCTATCACGACTTATCTCTCCTCTTCGATGACGGCAAAACTTATGTCGTATACGGCAACACCGACATTCATCTTACTGAATTAAATGAGGACCTGACAGCGCCCAAAGAAGGCGGTCTTGACCGCGTTATATTAGATGACACGGGCAATCCGATGCTGGGACTCGAAGGCTCACATATTTATAAGCTGTTTAGCAGATACTATCTGTTCAACATCCATTCCCTTCGGGACAGGTGGAGAAGAGTTGAAGCAATGTATACTGCTGATTCGCTTGACGGCAAGTTTACAGGCGGTGATATCTTCGATAACGATCTCGGAATCAGGGATTCGGGAATAGCTCAGGGCGGAATCGTCTCCGGTACTTATGGTGACCATATGGTCATGTTTCAGGACAGCGGAGCAATAGGAAGACTTCCCGTCATCGTGCCGTTTAAATGGCAGGACAAAATGCCTGTTTTCGATGATGAGAATGAAGTTGAAGAATGCAGTCTTACAGGTCTTTGCGGCAGCGACGATTTTGCCTGCGGTCACAAAGATTTCTGGCAGTTTAATCACGAGCCTGATGAGAGCCTGATAAGGTTTGATAACGGATATCACATTACGACAGATAAAGTGTGCCGGAACCTGTTTCATGCTAAAAACACGCTGACCCAGAAGACTTTAGGGCCTGTTACACAGGCAAAGGTCACGATAGATGCAACAGCTCTAAATGACGGTGATTTTGCAGGTCTTTCGACGTTCCAGGGAGATTATGCTTTCGCAGGCCTGGCAAAAGAAAACGGTAAGTATTATGCAGTGATGCTGAGCAACACCGGCACAGGCGGCATTTGGGACTTAAGCGAAGATAGGGGCAGGACCGAAGAGAAGATCGAACTTCAAGACAGCAAAGTGACAGTCAGCGTAGAATGCGACTTTACTACCGATACGGCCAAGTGCTTTGTTGAGACAGATGGAACTTTGAAGCAGATAGGTACTCCGCACGAACTTCATTTCAGGCTCGACCACTTCACGGGATGCAGATTCGCACTATCGTGTTTCTCAACTTTGAGCACGGGCGGCACAGCAGTATTTAACGATTTTATTTTGCTTAAGTGAACCCCGGAACATGATCGAATCAGGCTAATTCTTCACCTGTTCCTGTTTAGTCTGAACAGCAAAACTGTAACAGTCTGATCAGCCTCTTTGCCAACGATCTCAAATCCGAAGCGCTCTTTATAAAACCTGATAAAGAGATTACGGGTGCCGGAAATTCCCGGCACCCGCAGATATCACTCTACGTTCTTCAGCGCTTCGTCCATCGGGATCTTCTTTATCCTAATGAAGTCGATAACCGATACGACCGCATATCCTATAAGCATAAATAACATCGCCATCGCCATGGATCTCGGCTCCATATGGAAAGTGAACCATCCGTCCATCTGAAGCATAAATGCCTTAAAGACATAGATAAGGATTATGTATCCGGCGATAAATCCCGTAAACGTAAACAGGAACACGATAAAGGCTGTGGGGATCATGTACAGCGAACTGATCTCGGAGTTCATAAATCCCAATATCTTAACCATTGAGATGGAGTGCTCGTTGCGCTCGATTATTATCTTGGTCAGAAGGAATATCAGAGCGGCTGAAAGGACCAGGAGAACATACTGGGCAACCACCATGAATCCGCCCATGGAATGCATGAGCTGCGTCGTAACCTTTACAATGTCATCCTTGTCTATGACAGTGGCAAAGTATTTCTCATCGATATCGGTGATCTCTTCGTTCGAGAAATAACCTGTAAAAGTTCCTTCTTTCTTATCGAAAACACTGATAAAACATCTGTTAGGCATGAATACTGCGATACCGCCGTCATAATCCACAATGCCTGCAACTGTAAACTCATAACTCTTGTTGGCAAATTCTTCTAAGAGCGTGATCTTATCACCGATGTCAAATCCGAACTTGCCCATAAAAGCGCTTGAGATATAGATCTCGCCGTCTTTAAGGTCCTTGTCGATATCGATATACTTGCTGCCGTCTTCGATACCGTAAACGGTTACTGATTCAGTAGTTCCTCCGCTGCCTCTACCCTTAATAAACGACGTGACATTCTTCTCATAGAGAAGTGACGTGGAATTGAATCTCTCCGCATCTTCATTAGAGGTAACAAGCTCGTTACCGTCGTCATCTTTGTTGCTCATCAGCATGTACTGGTATTTTGCAAAGAGCATATCCGGAGCGCTCTTTCCGTAGTGATTAAGTGAATCCGGAAGACCGAATGCAAAACAAAGCATGACTTCGACAAACACAATACCGAAGATGAGGATTGCATAATTAGGAATATTCTGGAATAAGATCCTTAATCTGAATCTGTTCATGAATGACCATCTGGGAAGCCTTCTGGCCTTAGTCCTCTTAGTCTTTTTCAAGTCGTGTCTTAAGAACTTCAGAGGGCTTAGCTGAAGCTTTCTGACGATGACGATCAGATTGATGAGGAACATAAGGATCAAGGGAATGACCGTCGTCTTTACAAGTGCCAGAGGACTCCACACTACTCCGCAATTAGGCAGACTGTAAGTCTCAAAATAGATGTTTACAGCTGCCTCCTTAAACAATGTATAACCTAAGACATTACCGATTACGGCACCTATCAGAGTAACTGCAACAGGAGTTGAGAGATAATGAACAATAAGTTCTCCCTTGGTATATCCCGAAGCACGCATGGTTCCGATGACAGATGCCTCTTTATCGATCGTGTTGCTGATCGTAATAGCGAAAATAAATGCGATTACA
Source organism: Saccharofermentans sp. (assembly GCA_024695565.1). The sequence goes on from JAILHX010000010.1 coordinate 42,790, forward strand.
GCAATAAGGATGTAGCAGAGGATCTCTGCTCCTGCCGTATCACCTTCTACGTCAGAAGGCGCAAAATTCGAAGCCTGACGATAGCATTCGGGAAGGTAGCCTTCGAGCTCATTATCAAACACAACGGACTGTGTTATTAGTGCCTTCAGGAATTTGTCTGCATAATCTGCCTGAGCGACTTTATCAGCTGGCTTGATGTCATAAAAATATGCGTAACTGTAGTGCGTTCTTGTGCGCAGCATCTCAAAGCTCTCAGGCGTTACCATGGCAACGTTAAAGCCGAAAGCATCAAACATTAAGTCATTATTGTTCTCGTGCAAAGAAGTGTAGTTGATATAAGAAAGAAGTCCTACAACTTCAAACTCCCTGCCGCCTACTAAGATAGTGTCACCTACCTTTATCCCGACGTTGCTTGCATGCATTCTGTCGATAGCGATCTCATTATCTTTTTCTGGTGCACGGCCTTCGTTAAAAGATGCCATGTCAACTTCATCACTGCTGCTGAAAACTCTTACTGTTGCATCTTTTACACCATCTTTATCGTAATCTTCGTCTTCGTTCTTGAAGAAGTGTTCATAAACTGTTACCCCTACGGGTGCAAAATCAGGATCATTAAGATCGTATTCTTCAACCGTCTCGTCCCATTTCTCATCAACAGCTTTTACAACTTCTTCGTGAGCCTCTCTATATGCATCTTCAGAAGCTTTAATGAACTCATCTGATTCACGCGCTTCAGCCAACGCATCTTCGTAGTTCTCCTCCATAAAAGTATCTATCTGACTTTGGATCATCTCCTCATCAGTAATGCCCATTGCTTCGCACTGCGTACGGACGGCCTCTTCGATACTTGCAGTCACCTGCTTCTCGAGCTCTTCATCGATAGCCTTATCGACTTCTTCGTCAGCTTCTTCATACCCCTTGGAGATAAGATACTCGCGGACATCTGCCATGTCGCCTTTTTCGATAGCTTCGATAAGATCTTCAGAAGCTTTGTTCTTAAACTCAAAAGAGCCGTCTTCAAGCTTTAATGTAACTTTTCCGGTGTTGACCGCTTCAAGCATGCTGTCACGGCCTACGGACATTCCTGATACGAAGCCGATCATGAGCACCATGAAGACAATTATTACCAGATATTTCTGCCAGTCTCCTATTAATTCCTTTGGGACTCTCTTAATCAGCGGATTCTTCATTGCTGCTTCCTCCTTACCACTCGAGCTCGGAAGCAGTCAGTTTGTTATCGTTTATATCGTTGTGGCGTACGATACCGTCACGAAGCTTAATGACGTGATCGGCCATATACCTGATGGCTTCGTTGTGCGTAACCATGATTACCGTATTACCGAACTTCCGGTTGCAGTTCTCGATGAGCCCCAAGATCTCCTTGGAAGTCTTGTAATCAAGCGCTCCCGTAGGCTCATCACACATAAGAATGTCCGGATTCTTAACAACCGCACGACCTATTGATACACGCTGCTGCTGACCTCCGGACAACTGATTGGGGTATTTGTATTTGTGGTCTTCCAACCCGAGTGTCGCGATAACCTCATCTACATTGAGCGGGTCATCCGACAGATACGCCCCGACCTCGATATTCTCCTTTACATTCAGATTCGGGATAAGGTTATACATCTGGAAAACATAACCCAGGTGCTTTCTTCTGTACATCGTGAGAGCCTTCTCATCCATATCCTTAAGCTTATCGCCATTAATGCTTACGTACCCGGAATCCGGAGTATCAATTCCGCCGATAATGTTAAGGAGTGTGGATTTGCCTGAACCTGAGGGACCCAGAAGGACACAGAACTCGCCTTTGCTTACGGTAAAGCTCATGCCTCGTAAAACATCCTGTTTTGCTTCACCTGTTCCGAAACTCTTCTTAAGATCACAGATCTCAAGAAACTTCTTTTCTTCTTCGCTCATAAAAAGCCTCCAAAAATAAAAAAGATATGACCGAAGCCATATCAAAACTATCTTTGGAGAATCGTCATGTATAGCTTCGCAGTTATACATGAGTCTCGCAATTTAAAACAAGCCAGGTTATTACCAAGATGTTGACTTGCTACGCAAAGCGCTTGCTACTCCCTCATGGGATGATAGTTAAATGCTATCAGTCACCAAATTTTAAGTCAATGCAGGTTTTGGTAACAATTAACAAAAATATCAGGCCGACAGTTAACGATATTTCATTCAGGTTAGCTAATGCTAACGCTCGGACATTGACATAATTTTGCAATTGGGGTTTAATCACTTCTGCAATTTTATGAGATGCATTTTGGAGGACATATGGCAGCTGATGTTAAGTTTACAGTAAAAAAGGCGATGGACGATCAGGTCCTGACCCCTACTAATGTAAGTGAAGAACTCGAGAAGAAATTCATAAAGAAAGCCAGATCATCATCGATCAAACTTATCCCGATTTCTTTTATTGCAGCTGCTATAGTTGTTGTCATTATATTTTTGCTCATATATTTCTTAAAGCTCCTGGCTATAAGCACTATCGGAATTCTCTTCGTCATCTTCCCTATCTATGCCATCTACGATGCATTTGCCACATCAAAGGCCATCAAGAATCACGATTATGAATTCTTTTATGGTGAGATAACAGGAAAGACAGATGCCGGCAATTACATTATCAAGGGACTTGAAGAGCACAAGATCAGCCCCCTGCTTGGCAAGAAGGACTACAACGCAGGAGATAAAGCCATTGTTGCCAGGATCAAGGATGAACTTAGTCTGATATCCGAAGAGTGATCTGATAACTTAAATATCGTCAGTAAGCTCAATCCAGATAGCGGGCCGTACACCAATACCTTCGGAAAAGACCAAGCAGCCATCGACGTTATCCGCATTGATCTCGGTATCGATATTGCCATAGCAGTCTACTTCAGCCGCTCTGTTGGCAGATGAAGCAGGTGTGCGAAGCCACCACCAACCGGTACTCATGCCGTTTTCAAGTGTTTTATCTTCACATACATTTGTGCCTTGGGATACCGCATAATCAGTAGGAGCGGTCATACGGTCATCAGCATCCAGGAAATATATCTGTACTTCCGCAAGACTTAAACAAAACACATTATCTTCAGTGTCGTTACCGCCAGGTGTTGCGTATAGCGGGTTGTCAGCGTTTTCAATCGTAACGGTCTGTATAAGACTCTTTTCGCTGTCTGAAAAAGCCTTATCGTAGAAATCCCCGTTGAGCCATTTCCTCAAGGAACTGTTTTCCCACGTAACGTCTGCAAGATCGATATTATATACATACTGATCCAGCACATATTCCGAGATAAGAAGTGCTTTACCGTCTTTAATCTCGAGCACACGCCACTCAATCGGTTCAGGATCCGAATCTTTTGTCTGTACATAATTACCGAACGAGATTCGATCACCGACAGAAATGCCGTCGTCTTCTTCAGTCGTTGTTTCAGACGTAACAGTCTCAGATTCAGAATCTGAAGGCTGCATGCCTGATTCACCGGTATTTGCACAGGCAGTTGATGCCATGATCACTGTTAATACAAGGCCTATAGCAGCTGACTTCTTAAACGTCTTCATAGGATTACACCTCATTTCATATGATAGGTAACTGAGATGAATATAGCAAAGCAAATTGAATCCTATTGGAATTATTTATGGATTTTTTGTGGAGTACGGGAGATTTATCACAGCAACAACATCCGGTCCGTCATTTTCGATGGTAACCGTACCATGGTGCCGCTCGATTATCAGTCTGCCCAGATAAAGCCCCAGACCGGAACCGCCGCTTCTTCTGCTTCTTGAGCTGTCTGTCCTGTAAAACGCTTCGAAAAGATGCGGCAGATCCTCCTCGTCTATATGTGAATCAGTATTGCGGATCCTGGTAATGATCTCTCCGTTTTCTGCTTCGGCAGAAATTTTTACTGACGAACCATTAGAAGAGTAAAGCACAGCGTTTGAAAGCAAAGAACCGACCGCCATCGAAATAAGATCTTTATTGCCTTCAAAGAAGAGATCATTCTCTATCCGGGTTTCAAGGGTGATGCCTTTTACAACCAGCAGTTCTTCTATTTCTTCAATTCCAGATCTTAATATATTTCCAAGCTCTTCTTCCTGCACAGTAATTACATTTCCCGCCTGCATCCTTGATGCCGTAAGGATCTCATTGATAAGGGACTCCATGCGCTTAAGGGATGACAAAGTTTTCGGAAGATACGTTTCATAATCGTTATATGGTTCTATTCCGTCCAACATACCCCTGACCTGACCCTGCGCTATGGTTATAGGTGTCTTAAGTTCATGTGAGGCGGCAGCGAAAAAGACGTCTTTCTGCTTTTCCAGTTCGTTTGTGCGCTGCATTTCCCGTTCAAGTTCTTCGGTCCTTTTGTTCAGCTTGGTAATCGTCTCATCGAGATTGGAAGATAGCATATCAAGATCTCTGCCAAGATCACCGATCTCATCACGCCTTTTCAACCTGCTCTTTGCCGTAAAATCCATTTTCGCGATCTTGCCTGAGACACCTGAAAGCTTTTGAACAGGTCTTGCAAATAAAAGAGTATAGATAAACGAACAGAGAAGTGAGACCAGCACAATTATCGCAATGATCAGCGGCAGAGTTTTTTTAAGTGCTTCCCAAAGAACATTCTCGCCTTTTTGCGACCACAAACAGACTACTGTATATTCATTCTGTTTCTCCTGGTTGAAAATAACATGTTCGGATATTGCAAAGCTCATCTCAGCTTCGCTGTCAGGATCGATAAGCTGTTTTACATCCCATCTGGTTCTCAATGCATACTCTGAACCGGGAACGGCAGCAGGCAGTCTGTTAGGATCATAATCTTCACCTTTATAGAAAACAACGTGACAGTCATTTGCAAGAATAAACTCGTCGATCATCGGACTGCAGTCCCTGAACCTGACTGTGCCCAGTTCTTCTGTCAAAGCAGCAAACGCCGTCTCCATCTCGGTTCTTTTGACCATATTCCAGGTTAATGGTGTAGCATTATAAAGCAATGCATAGATCAAAACACCAAACATTACCTGCACGATGAACGTGATAAGAAAAACTTTGAATGATAATCTGTCAGTTATCCGTTTGCGCGACACGATACCCACGGCCTCTCACTGTCTCAATCACGCCTTCACCTACCTTGTGACGCAGGTTTTTGATATGGCTGTCCACTATGCGGTCATCCACGATCGCACTGTAATCCCAAAGCATCTCCAAAAGCCGCTCTCTCGTATACACACGGCCCGGATTCTTTATAAGGGTAAGAAGGATATCGAACTCCTTAGAAGTAAGCTCTGTTTCTTTACCACTCACCATAACCTTTGCCATGTCAGGTATTATTACTATATCTTTGTAACAGATCTTGGTGTATTCTTCAGCAGAAGATGAAGTGTCACGCCTTAACACAGCCTTCACCTTGCGTAAGAATACCGGTATGGAAAAAGGTTTGGTGACATAATCATCTGCCAGTGAATCATAACCTTTGACCATTGATTTCTCGTCATCCAAAGCCGAAAGGAATATTACAGGCACATTCGACTGTTTCTTCACAAATTCGCAAACACCATAACCGTCGATCTTCGGTATCATAATATCAAGAATGACGAGATCAACTGTTTCTCTGCCGAACAGGCTGATAGCTTCAACGCCATCCTCAGCCTCTATGACAGAGTAGCCGTCATTAATAAGGTAACTTGCCAGAAGTTGCCTTAATTCAGGTTCATCTTCCACGATCAAAATCTTATTCATGATTTGATTATAGAATAAATTTATGGATTTTATGTGCAGAAACGATATGCCTCAGCCTATCGCGGCTCCGCTTAACATTACAAAATAAAATACGCATACGATCAGTATGAGCAATAACAAGAGGATTACCGCCGGAACCACTATAAACGGAATGATAGTCGGTGCATCGCAGAATGTCTTGCCTGACTGTCCGTTAATGACGACCGGAAACCATCTGTTTTTATATGTGTATTTGGCAAAATATACCGGTGCCAATGTATATCTGAACTTGACATTAAAATAATTGCTTATCAGGCTCTCGATATGGAAATTAATACCATATCTTCTGAACACGGCTCTTCTTATTTTTTCATCCATGTTCGTTTTCGCGCGTTCCCAGGCTTCGTTAAGACCAACTGTATAACGTTCAGCCGGAATGCCTGCTAAGTATTTCGGTGAATAAGGAACAGCTTTTGTAAAATCAAAATCCTGAACTTTTACTATGAACGGACCTCTGTATTTGTCAGAAGCAGAAAGAATAATATCGTCAAAATAATTATTCCATATGCCTGCGTATGGTGTTTTCCCAACCGGGGTTGAATGATGTGCAAAGTAAGATGACACTGTCAATGAATCGAAAGTCCAGAACGGAAGATATATGCCAACGACATTCTCAAGCTTACTATCGACCACGCCTCTTCTAAGACAATGCTTTCTTTTCATATAGGCCGAAAAGCATTGTTCTGCCGCCTCTTTGCTGAATGCAAAAGGAATTACTGACTGAGGAGCCATGATCTGAGGATTCTCCGCAGCAGGAGTTACGCTCGTAGATCCGCAAAACGGGCAGGCACCGGTTAAAGCTTCTGCATCGTATAGTGTCTGACCACCGCAGTTAGTACATACGATTAGTTTCTTTACATGACCCCAGTTTACGCTGGCGCGCTGCAGAGCAGAGTTGAAATCAATTTCCTGAACAGCAGGAACCGTTCCGGGCTGAGGAAGCTGAGAAACCAGTCCGCAGAAGGGACACGTAAGATTCAGGCTCTCCGGATCATATTTAACGCCAATTGTACCACCGCATCCGGGGCACTTGACTTCCGAACTCGTTACATTAATAGCACCAATAAACGGCTTATTCTCTGACATTGTTTTCACCTTTATTCCCTTATTCCAATTTTGATAAACAATGATTTACGAACCCAACGGCTTAAACGGACTCTTTGGAGCACCATTCGAATCATTTGATCCGAGAGGCTTGAAAGGACTCGGAGCAGCTGGTGCCGGCGGAGCTTTGGGTGCTTCCGCTTCCGGTTTTGCCGGTTCTGATTTCTTAAAAGGACTCGGCCTTGAAGAACCCTCCGATGACGCACCATTAGAACTTGAAGAATTCATGGGGAAGAAACGGCTCGGGCTCTCTGCTCTCTGAGGCAGTTTCTCACCGCCTTCATCTGAACCCAAAGAAGAGAAAGAACCCAGCTTTGTCTGTTCCTGATAAGAACCGCCATCGTCATCCATAGACAAATGTGAGCCGAGCTTTGCTGTTCCCTGGTGTAAACCGCCGTCTTTATCACCTAAACTTATTGTCTTGTAAGATGTTGTACCTGATTTGCCGTCAACTGCTTCAATCTCCTGTTTGGAAGATGCAGTAAGATGGAACATGCTCGGATCAGCTGTCTGAGGCTTAGGCTGTTCTGTTTCAGGTCTTGGCATAGTCATCTTGAAAGGGCTCGGATCTTCTGTATCAGATGATCCTGCAACCGCTGAAGGCTTGAAAGGACTATATTCAGGTACAGCCTGAGGAGCTGCGGCCTCGGGTGCTTCAACCTTCGGCTTTTCAGGTTCTATTGGTTTAAACGGGCTCGAGAAAGCAGGTTCAGCAGGCAGTTCAACTTCCGGTTTCTTTACTTCCGGCGTTTTGATCTCTGCGGGCTCAGGCTTTTCCTCAGGTGCCTCTGCTTCAGGTTCCTTTGCTAAGCCGAAAGAAGCAAAGACAGGTGCATCGTTTGCAGTCAGAGTTTTCTCTTCCTTTTTTTCTTCCACTTTTTCTTCTGCTTTTTCTTTCGCTTTTTCTTCTATGCTGACAGGCTCAGTTTTCTCAACAGGTTCTTCATCTTCAGTTTTGAGTTTAGCGAAGATAGGCTGATCAAAAACCAGATCTGCAAAAGGATCTTCATCATCATCTAAGTCAGCTTTCTCATCGAAACTCTTATCCTCTGTTACCACATCGTTATTCCCGAGTTCCAGATATGTCGAGAAGTCTATACCGAATCCTGTAAGAGAAATGCCGGAATCTTTTTGTCTCATATCAACGATAAGACCCAGTGATGCTAATCTGATAACAGCGGCGTCCTTATCGCCTGCTTCAAAATCGGCTTTGCTGCCGCCGGCTGCTAATTGCAATACGGCATAATCACCGACAAACATTCTTAAGTTAGCTTCAGCAAGTTCAAAGAATCTATCCCAATTGAAATCTGTGTTCCAATAAGCAGCATATAAACAACCAAGATACTGGACCTGCAAAATGTTTAAACACTGCTCTATGAAGATCAACACATGCTCATATTCCGAATCCAGATTCTTATCACGATCAAGATTATCAACATGCTTATCTTTCTTGACCTGAGGCAATCCGAATCTGTTAAAAGACTGAAGGAATACTGCAATCCGCTTACATAAAAGCTTGTCACTCAAAGACATGGCGGACTTGCCGGCAGAACACATCTCCTTGATTACCGGTGTCCCTTCGACAAGGCTGCTGTTTTCGATCAAGGCATCTAAAGACACCATATTAAAATCCATAGAAGGATCAACGGTATTTCTTAACAAAGAACTTCCGAACGCTTTAATCATATCGCTCATATTACTCACCATACATGATAAATGGCCTTACAGCCGTTTCTTCTGCCTACATCCTTAAAAATACCATATAAATTTATGCTATTCAAAAATATATGTATATTTATGTGCAAATTGTGTCGGAATATTCCAAAATCATACTTTCAGAACCGCATCTAAAACGAGTGATCCGTGCCGGAAAACTCTGACAGTTATCTGATCAGCTCTGAGAGCGAGTGAATCTTAGTATATGGTATATCAACATCAGAGGCCGGATTAGCCGCGATAAGAATCGGAGTAATGCCTAGTTCAGCAGCGCCATCCAGATTTACGGTACTGTCATCAACAAAAACCGTTTCGCGAGCATCGCAACCGCATTTACCTAAAGCATCGAGATACATATTCCTGTCAGGCTTAAATACGCCCAGCGAAAAGCTATATGTTGCAAAGGAAAAGTATTCCAAAACACCGATTGCCCGAAGCTGATTCTCAATGCTCGGCCATGTATCAGAAATTATTCCCAGTCTGAATGTTTTACTGAGTTCCTGAACAACCTCCCGCACATCAGGATAGATCTTGTAGTTATCCATGTTGTATGTACGGTCTCTGGCAATTGATGTCAGCTCAGCTTCTGTCAGATTCAGATTAAGACATTCGGATACAATGCGATAGTATTGATAGAATTGTCCCGCTTCATCCTCTTCATTAAGAATCAGATGCACCTTTTCAAGATAATCCGCGCCGGTCGCTCTCGCTTTATTTATCTGATCATCCCTGCATTGATTAAGACGTTCTCCGGCAATCTCATAAAACCGGTTTGTAAACATCCAGTCTCCGGAAGCAGGATAGTCAAGCGTATATCCTACGTCAAAGAAGATAACGGATTTATCTGATAAAAGATTGTGCATTTAACCTCCGATTTTCTTAAATGTATCAGCAGATGCCAGGTCATCTTTATAGCATATCTCTCATTATGGTCTTGTCTTTCCTCACAAAATCATGGACGAATCTCCCGGTATCGCTCGCGTGCTTAGATGATTCATTCTCGAGTTCTCTTATCTTATCGTCTATCGTGCGGGCTTCATCATAGAGCTCTGCGTTGGCTTTTTTCATTTTCCTTATCTTTCTCATACTGAAAAAGTAACTAAGGTTATTAAATATGAGGAAGACGAGACTTATTCCGGCAAAAAATAATACAAACGGGAGATCCGTGGCTAAAGAATCAGGATTGGAAGAATAATCATCAATCATATACTTAGCAAATACAAGGGTCATCAGCATAAAATAGGCTGTGCCGATCCACATGGCAATGTATGCAATTATCGGTCCATCATATGATATATCTTCGCCACAACCAGCTTTGTTGTTCTGAGTAATGACAGAATTGATGTTGTTCTTTTCTTTTAAGAGAGCTTCGATCTCTTCGGAACAATCAGACAATCTCTTCTTCTCGGCATAGACATTTGCAAACTCAGTAAAGTATGGCTTGTCTTCTTCAGAAGCGTTTTCAATTACCCGGCTAACAATCTTGGAGTCATAATCGAATTCTTTATTAACCTGCTCCAGTTCTCTCATGTCTGTCAGATGGGCTGCTGCAAGCATTAATCCTCTGAGCGCGAGAAAATCATGAGGGTCCTTTTTCAGCATGAACTCGTATGCTTCTGTCGTAGCCATAAACTCTCCCCTGGAGAGATATGTCTCACCTGCCTCATGTATCCGGTCTTCTCTGAAGTATTCGTAATCGTAAGTCGAACCGCAGAAAGTACAATGGTACATCTGCTTATCGCGGTCTATTCGGAGGCTGCCGCCGCAGGAAGGACACTGGTGCTGCTTGATTTTGCCAAACTCTGATACTTGTTCCTTTACGGAACCTGTTACTATCTGATGGTCTTTCCTGATAAGATCCTGGCTGGCTTTCCTGATATCGGCTGCAAGCATTTTCGCTTTAGCTTCAAGGACCTTGATCTTCCTCGCGGTTGCTTCTGATTCGATTTCCAGCTTTCTGATTTCAGCATCTATTGCCTTTATCTTTCTCAAGTTGGGATAGAAAACCGAAAAATTAATGATTGAACCGAAGATAAGTACCAATACGCCAAAAATAACTAAGAACATTGCTATCTCTTCATCGCCGCGGTCCATATATGCTCCAAGGAAACTGGGCACGCTGAAAAAGGCCGTAAAACACCACACAATATTGAACATTGGTTTAGGATCCAGTCTGTTTCCGCTCTTGGATACTAAATAGTGTTCGTAACGGGAATCATCGGTCAGCCTGATATTAGCCTCTATTTTGTTCCATTCCCGGCGCAGTGATTCGATCTCCCTGTAATAATCAAGCAACTGCTTTTTGTCAGCATAGATCTTGCTAAATTCCGTGAAGTATTCCTTGTCTTCTTCCGAAGCTGCATCAAGCACTTCACGGGCCAGTTTGGAATCATATGAGAAGTGTTTTACTTCGTTTATACGGATAAAGCTATCCATATCTTTCAGATTCAGATAAGCTGCAGCAAGCATCAATCCTCTGAGCGCGATAAAATCGTGAGGATTCTTCTTCAATATGAGTCTGTATGCATCGACAGCGGCCTCGACCTCACCTCTTGAGAGATAAGTCTCGCCCATCTCATGCAGCTGTTCTTCTCTGAAATAATCGTAATCGTAAGTCGAACCGCAGGAAGCACAGCGGTACATCTGCTTCTCGCTGTCTTCGATCAGGTTTCCGCCGCATGACGGACACTGATGTCTCTTAATCTGGCTCATTCCTTAATCCCTTATTATTCCAAGCTCAACATATATCAAGCAATATCAAAACATAACAATTCAAGACACTCCTAGGATAAGATCATTATATCATTACTCTATTCTGACTAAACAGGCTCAAATCCGCATACAATAGGGGGCTGGAATCTTAAGCCATCTTAAACCACTTTCAGCCAAAAAAACAGGGGTCTGAGAAAACCCCAAACCCCTTGATTTAACTGGTGATCGTGAGCGGATTCGAACCGCTGGCCTACCGCTTAGGAGCGTCCAAAGAACAGCTAAAACATTGAAAGAACAGAGTTTCCGGGCTTTCCACTTTCTAGTTTAGCCACAGTTTAGCCACTTAAATTCCATTTCAATTGCCATCAAAAGCGATTAGAAGAAATACGTATTTTATTTATGTGGTAATAATCCAGGAAACGGCTCATAGGCTTTTCTGACTCGTTTCACCATTTCATTGAAATCGTTTTCACGGATTACCACATCATACTTTCCAATCACGGTTCCAAATGACATAGTATCTGTCAATCCTGAATAGTTCTTCAAATAAGCAAGCATGTTTTCTTTAGATGCATCCTTACTATAGATTTTCAAGAAGAAATACCCTTCTTGGTCATTAGCAGGATATTTAACTATCTTAAGGCAATCCATATACTTCTGACTGATCAGTTTTCTATAGAAAGCCTCAATTCTCTCTTCTTTGTCCAACATCATAAAATAAACAACACGTTCATCTCCGGGAAAACTCCTCTTAATGTAATTCCTGTATGGAGAGGAACGGAGCCTGCTGACAAGATTGCGATTCACTTCATCTTCAGTATCGCTGTAATAGATCA
>JAILHX010000024.1 GCA_024695565.1 Saccharofermentans sp.
TGGTATGACAGAAGGGCAGAGGGATATCACGTCATAATGAACCTTCTCTGCATACAGACATGGAATTCAGACAAGTCTACGATCAACGGACCATTGTGGTTCGTAAGTGTTCTTGTATTCTGCCTGATACTTTTCTATGTCATAAGCAGGATCGCATCGAAAGTCAAAGACGGCCTCTGGCTCATGGGAATTCCCGTTGTTATAGGAATCCTATTTACCACATCCGGTCTGCCGTGGCCTCTCCTTAACTCATCAATGTGCCGCGGTTATATCGCTTTCTTCCTTGGTGTTCTGGTTGCTTCTTTTGCGTATAAGATCAAGAGGAGGAATGCGAATATCTATTCATGCACGGCGATCGTTTTATATATCCTCTACCAGATTTTCGGAAGGGCTTATATATACGAAGAGACACCGCTTTTGAGCAGGTCTTTGCCGGCTTTGTTCATGCTCTATATCCCGCTTATCCTTCTTGTTGTCCGCAATCCTTTCCTGGATAAGATCATCGGCAACAAGGTGTTCTGCTCGCTCGGTGTAATCTCTTACGCACTTTATACGCTTAATTTCCCATTCTATCTCTGGCTTGAGATATATAACCTGTTCGCCGGAGTGGATCTGCCTTACGGTAAGACCCAGATGTACTGGATAATGCCTGTTGTTCAGATCGGTCTGGCCGTGCTTATCTACTTTTTTGTGGAAAAGCCGATCGACAAGAGTCTCGAGAAGGTTTGAGAAAAATTTAATATCATTCCAAGTAATTGTCTGATACTATTAGTAGGCGAAGGACAGGGGATCGCGAAAAATAAAATGGGTTACTTGTTCTCCTTCGAAATGCGCGGCCTGAAGTAACCCCCAGAGAGTGTTATGAACAAGAAGTTAGTTTGCATATTGGCAGCTGCCCTGATGGCAGGAAGCTTTACGGCATGTAATAAAGTAATCACGGAATCTTCAGGATCTTCTTTTGCTTCGGATTTTTCTTTCGAGACATCTGACGCAGCGGTTACGGAATCTACAGTTGCTTCTTCAGAGGTCATTGAAGCATATAAGACCGCCTGCATTTATTTTGACGGTGACCTTATCGCTACCAGACTCTACGATGTAAATAACAACATGGTTGAAGAAAAGCGTCTGGGCGACAACGGCTTTACCAACAAATTCCAGTATGACGCGGCAGGAAACCTTATTGCCGAGATGAAGATCGGACAGGACAGTTTAAGCCAGGGCGGTAATGTGTACGGATACGATGCCGCAGGCAACATGGTCAAGAAGATCTATGTAAATCCCGACGGATCTTACGGAAACCAGCATGTATATGAGTACGATGCTTCAGGCTTCATGATCAAGGATACTGAATATGATGCTGCCGGCAATAAGACACAGTGGCTTGTTTTCGAGAATGACGAACACGGCAACCACACAAAGCAGACCCATAATGATAACAGCGGCGATACTTATGAGATCAGATATGAATATGAGTATGATGCAGCAGGCAACATAACAAAGTCCACCACATACAGAGGTGGTGAGCTTTCTGACTGGTCTGAATTCACTTTCGATGCTGCCGGCAACATGACATGTGAGAAGTTCCACAGAGCTGACGGCGGAATCCAGAGCTGGATCGAATATGAGTACGACGCTGCAGGCAACATGACGAAGAAGACATCCCTTAAGGATGACGGCACCGTTTTCCAGACAGTCGAAAAGAGCTACAACTCTGATAACGACGTCGTTGTTGAGACAAGATACAACTCGGAAGGCGAGATCATCGAGATGTTCCAGTACGTCTATTACTTTTAATCTGAATTAGTCTGCAGTTATAAGAAAAACCTAGTATAATATGTCGCGTATATAAATATTGCCTATAACGCGGAGACTTATTAATGGTTTATAACAACATCCTTGAGGCTGTCGGCAACACACCTCTCATAAAGCTCAACCACATAGTACCTGAGGGCGCAGCTGACGTTCTCGTTAAGAACGAAGGACTTGATGTCGGCGGTTCTATCAAGACACGCACGGCACTCAACATGATCGAGCATGCTGAGAAAGACGGAAAGCTGAACAAGAACAGCATCATCGTTGAGCCCACAAGCGGCAACCAGGGAATCGGCCTCGCACTTATCGGTGCGGTCAAGGGCTACAGGACGATAATCATCATGCCTGACTCCGTAAGCCATGAGAGATCCATGCTCGTTAAGCACTATGGCGCTGAAGTTATCCTCATCCACGATGACGGCGATATCGGCAAGGCCATCGAAAACTGCAGGCTCAAGGCAGAAGAAATCGCTGCATCAGATCCCAATGTATTCATTCCGCAGCAGTTTGAGAATCCCGCAAATACAGAAGCACAGTACGCATATACAGCTAAGGAACTCCTTGAGGCAGTTGACGGCCGCGTGATCGACGGTTTCTGCTCAGGCATCGGCACGGGCGGAACGATCACAGGTATCGGCCATGCTTTGAAGGAAGCAAACCCTTCCACAGTTATCTGGGCTGCTGAACCCGAGAATGCTGCGATCCTCTCCGGCGGCAGCATCGGAACCCATGTCCAGATGGGAATAGGCGACGGCCTTATCCCCGGAATCCTTGATACAAAGGTTTACGATGACATCTGCATCATTACGGACGACGAGGCGCTTGATACATCAAGAAGACTCGCACGCGAGGAGGGCATGATGTGCGGAATCTCTTCAGGCACAAACGTTGCCTGCGCGATCAAGCTCGCAATGAAGCTCGGTCCCGGCAAGACCGTTGTTACTGTGCTTCCCGATACGGCTGAAAGATATTTCTCGACACCATTGTTCCAAGACTGATACTTTAATCTATTTCGGTACGGCACTCAATTCGGCAAGTAATATGGCATTCAATACGGCATTCAATACGGCTATACCGTATCGTTTGCCGTATTTTTATGGGATTTTGGGGCTCATAATACGGCTGTCAGTACGGCATAGCCGTATCGTATGCCGTATTTTATGGGGACTATGTACTCTTAATGCGGCTGTCAGTATGGCTTAGCCGTACTTTTCGCCGTATTAAAAAATGTAAGGTCTCTAGCACCTGCTTTTTCTCGCTGTCAATGGACGGCTAGCCTTGCCTTCAGCACCATTGACAGCTCGTAATGCAGGCGCTGTTTTGTGTTTAAGGTGGTGCAGGCACCACCCTGTATCTACAATACTGATTTACATTTAATAATCTCAAGATTATTTCAAGACTTGTCTCAACTTTTGTCTATTTCCACCTTTTTTAGTATTTGGCATTCATAATACAATCAACAAATCTATCGCGAGGGCTTTGAACTATGAATAGTATTGTGTTGCCAATGAAAGTACATGCAGTGAAGCTTGAGTATCGTAGACTTAAATTAGAAAAAATGCTGCAAGGACGTTTCAAAACTATGCGGGGTAAACAATATGTATTTATTTCAAAGGATCCGGCTTTGCCGAGATTTAATACAAGGCATCCCCGAATCTTGAATGTTGCTACTGAATTGGGCAGGAAGTATTCAGAGAGAATAAGCGAATATCTAAAAATAAAAACTGAGTATGATGAGCTTCTTAATGATTGGAATACAAGATACAGTTTTGCTCCGCCAAGAGTGAACTTCCCCATAAAGCAGTATTCAGATCCTCATAAAATGAATAATGAATACTACAATAGACAGACCGAACGTTGCGGGAAATATCAACCGGATAATCCCACGGTTAGTGATCACGGGGATCTGAAGTCCAAGAATGAACTCATGGGAGCTGATTTGCTGAAGTTTATGGGTATCCCGTTTAAATATGAAACGGAAATATATTTGGAAGGAATAGAAGAGACAATTAATCCGGATTGTCTGGTGAACTTTTATGAAATTGACCGATGTGCATACCTTGAAATTCTTGGTATGAATGATAAAGTCGGTTATTCCATGAAGACGGTAACCAAAATGAATGGTTTTTCTCTAGGCAAATACAGACCGGGCAGGGAAGTCATTTATGTGCTTTTGTATGATAAGGCAAATTTTGACAGAGATTATTTCGTAAGCCAGGTTATGACTGCTTTTAATGATATGATCCCCGATGACGCATTGGTATGGGAGTCTTGTCAGCAAGCATCGTGAGTATTTAATGTATCAAGTTTTAATACGGCAAGTAATACGGCATAGCCG
>JAILHX010000033.1 GCA_024695565.1 Saccharofermentans sp.
CCAAAACAAAACTCCGTTTGACTTAATGCAAACGGAGCCGCAGAAAAAGCTGTTGGACACTCTCGGACTACATGCCATCCCGCCAGATGACGTAGTCCTGAAACCTAAGTTGATTAAACACTAAACCAACCGTCAGGTCAGACAGCAAACAAGTGTTTTCAAGTTTCCTTTATGGTTACCATAACTTTTACAAATAAAAGCGGTAACCTTTGTTTGCCATGCCTTGTTTCCGTGAAAAAACAACTAATTTAAGTGGATTATACACGATTTTGGCCCGGTTAACATCAGAAAAACGCTCTGGTTTAAGGTGTATTATGTCTCGATCTTACGGGAATGAAATATTACTTATTCACTCAACGATCCTATTTTTTGAGTTCCGGATACAAACTTGTATAAAACGGAAGCATCGAGCAGAACACCTTGTCATCCATCAGGACAAGTGCCTGGTGTGTCTTGAGCGCTGAGAGGCTGTCCTGCGTTATGAGCGGTTCGTTCTCTATATGGTCACCGTAATCGACTTGACGCATTCCGCATATTCTTCCGTAATGAAGATACGTCTCATAATCAAGAGTCCTGAAAAAGATCGTCGTACTGCAGTTCGATGCCAAGGTGTTTGCCATCGCCGGTCCGAACAGATCTATAAGCTGAGAGTAGCTCTGCAGGATCAGGTGAATGCGTATGCCGTAAGATCTTCCAGCCGTTATCAGTTCGCTGATCAACGGGATGGTCTTGCCGATAGTGCCGAACTCTTCGAGCAGGAAGGTAGTCTCAGTGGGAAGTCTGTTGTCGGGATGCTGTGATGCGGCCCTGAACAACTGCTGCGCAAACTGATTGCAGATGATTCCCGCAAGCTTGTCGTAAGCATGCGTATGAATCGGGATAACAATAAATACAGCGCAGGGAGTTTTCCCGTTAAAACTGCTGATGTTAACGTCATCACCTGAGTGGAGTTTTCGCATGTCACCCGATCCGATAAACTTGGTCAGATGCGAATTAATAACGGAGACAATATCGCGCAGCACTTTCAAATCGTTTGAAAGAGCGGCCGACATACCTTCTCTGGCGATTATTGCGACCTCATCGTCACCTTGAATATATCTTTCGATTTTCCTCAAGTGGGTCTGAATGTTTGAACCGCGAAAAAAACTTGGTTCATCCTCATCTTCCTCATCGTGAAACATCGGTACGCAGCCGTTAATATGATTGCTGAGTGTAATAGGATTAACGTCGTTCAGAAATGTAGTCAGCGCAAGAAACACCGCTCTTGTGGTATTGAGTGCCGAGTTGTCCCAAAACGGATCCTGCAAACGGATACCGGATTCTTTAAACAGCGCATCGAGGGTCGACTCGAGCAATTCAAAACCGATAGTCTTATCTTCCGGCTTGTCGCTCCTGAGAAGAATGGTGATATATGAGAAAATGTTGAACCTGAAGGAATGCTTCGGATCGGTCAGATCGATCACGATCTTTCTGTAATTCTTCGGAACGTGATTTCCTATTACATCAAGGAGCTGACCTTTTGGATCGATCGCAATAAGAGACTTTCCTGCCTTGATCGTATTGTATGCTTCCGTGAGAGATCCGGAGGTTGTCTTTCCGCTTCCCGTGATGCCATAAGTAATGATGTGCCTTGTGGAACTATCCACGCGAACCTCGCCGTCAGGAGAACTGTAAACGACAGGACCGGGATTATACTTCTTGCCGTTAAACAGTTCTGATGTCTCTTCTCTGATCTGGTCTTTTTCAAGAAATCTTTTGTCTCTCATATGGCAATTCCTCCTTCAATTATGTTGATGTCCATCTCGTTTGACAGGTATTCGATAAGCTGATCTTTGCGTCTGCATAATTCAGGATCAAAAAGGATCTGAACATCAGCACTGTCCTTTAACCTGTTCGCCCAGCGGATTACCTGCTGCATCGATTCCTCTTCAAATGCATCTGAAATATCGCTTATATCAATAAGAACCACGCCATCGTAAGTGTTAGTCAGGATCGCCTCCGTGCTTAAAACAGAAAGCCGTTTTCTGTTTAAGGCAGGATCCTCAAGTGCTGTAACGGCAAGGCCGGGAGTCGGGTTAAGGATAACCCGGCCCTTGCTGATCTCTTCCTTTGCCATACCGATTGCCAACTGTCCCAAGTCTTTTTCGACAGGTCGAAAACTAAGTCTTATCATAAGCATCACCCCACTTTATAGATCTTCCGGATAACCGATCTTGTCGACTATCCCGTACTTAAGAGCCTCTTTGGCTCCCATGATGTAATCGCGTTCGATGTCTTTCGCAATCTGTTTTGCCGAAGTGGTCGTCGTCTCGGCCAAATAATCAATCAAGTCGTTCTTTGCCTGCTTGCCCAATGTATAGGCAATCTCTGCATCTGTTACCTGGCCCGAAAACCCAATTATCGGCTGATGTATCAGCACCTTCGCGCGGCTTGTGATATAGCGGGATCCCCTGGTTCCGGACGCCAGCAAAATGCTTGCCATTGAAGCTACAAGGCCTGTTGCGACAGTAGCGACTTCGATGCCGTTCTCCTGGCATTCGGTGATCGCATCGATCATGGCATTTCCGTCTGAGACAGAGCCTCCGGGGCTGTTGATCAGGATTGTGATCCTGTCTTTTGACTTAAGCGCGAGGGCCTTCATGGTCAAAACAAACTCTGAAGCCAAAGGCGTCGATATCGGCTCGTCGATAGTGATCAAGCGCTGCTTGTTAGCCATAAGGTCTCTTACCGGGAAAACGCCGTCTTTCCCGTTTATCTTAGCGATTACATTCATAAGGTCCTCCTTTCTTATGCGCAGGTATCGCGCCCGTCGCAGCCGTCCATGATGTAGTCGATGATCGCTTCCCTGATCTTGTTTTCGACATACTCGCGAAAACTAGTATCGGAAAATATACTGTATGAATCGATTGCATCTGTTATCGCCTTGGAAGCAACACCGACCATCTCGTCTCTGTCACCGATAGGAAGGCTGTCAATGATATCCAATGCGTAGTCGATGTTTTCAAGAGCAAGCTCTGTGATTGCATCGGGGTAACCGTTCTGTGCCATAGAAATAAGACTAAGTAAGCGATAGCGTTCCATAAATTTTTCCTCCTTAAATGTCTGTCTGGTCTTCGCCGGGTACTTCAGCAGATGTTTCAGCAGGTACTTCATCCGGCTGTGTTTCTGTCGGTTCTACTGTTTCTGTTGTTTCAGATGTTTCTGGTGTTTCAGGTGCAGTGGTTTCTGCTGCGCCAGTTGGATAATCTGTGTATCTTTCCGCATAGGTTTCGCCGCATTTCGTACAACGGAAGTAATCGTATTCATCGTTGTCACCGGTGTATTCCCAATCGTGTTCACAGCCGTTGTCGGGCGGTTCCTGTGGATACTGCGGTTCCGTTGGAACTGTATCTGAAGGTGCGGGCGTGGGTGTTGCACTGCCTACATATACGTCAATGGTCTCGTGACAATACTCACACTCTCTGACATCAATCAGGTTGTAGTAGTTATCTACCCGCTGTTCTATCGTTACCCAGTTGTGATGGCACTGATCGGGATCCTCGTAACCGGAGTCAGGACTGTATCCGTAATTACTTTGGATCTGTCCGTAACATGCATATGTTTTTCCGTTGTAATACAGCACGCCTACTACCGCATCTATCGAGCTTAAGCCCGCACTGCTGGTGCATCCACCCATGAGTAAGGCGTAGTGTCCGGGAGAGTTCTGCCAACAGTAAACTATGGCAGAAGCATCTACTTCACCGCCTGCGTTATAGAGGCATTCAGAACCCAAGCCTGAACCGCTTGCCGAATTGTGAGACCAGTCTGTAATTATCTCTTTGCATCGTGTATGAGCTTTGTTCCACGCTTCTTCAGAGCTTGCCCTGACAATGGGAACGTAGTACACGCACTGACTTCTTACAGCTTCTGCCTTGCGAAGCCCGTTTATGAGCTCGATACATTCGTCTTCGATATCGCTTCTGAAAACGTAATCGGAGGATGTCGCAGGCTCTACGGGAATGTATTCGTCTTCATATATTTCCTCTTCGGTTTCAGCAGTTGACGTTGATTGCTCCCCGCTTGTTGCTTCCGGTGTTGAGACAGGTATGGAAATGCCTCCGGGAATCTGTCTGCTTTCAGAAGAACTGCTATCGTCTGCTTCATGAATATCAGCTGTAAGATCGCTGTCGGCTTCAGAAGTCTGAGCCTCGGTCTCATACGATGACTGAATCTCTTCTGCAGATCCAGAGGACTCCGCCGGTTCTTCATTGGAAACCAATGCTTCTGCTATCTCCAGGTCGTCACAGCCTTCTGCCTGCAATGTCTCGATGAGCTCGATCTCTTCCTGAGCGATCTCAACGCCGGCCGGCTGATTCTCTTCGTATAAATCGCAGCTTGCAAGTGGTACTATGGCAATCGCCGCTGCTAACGATACCGCACAAACCTTTACAAACCTTTTCATAATGTTACCTTCTTTCTACTGTGATCAAGCTGCCTGATTGAGTTCAGTGTCGCCTGATTCGCTGCCCTCTGCTTCTTTAAGAAGCTCCCAAATAGTGATCTGATGATGTTCTTCTTCAAGGATGTCCCAGATTGAGATCTGGCCTTTGATAACGTCGCAATAAGTCATATGTTTAGTCCTTTCTTTTAAATTCTCGAAAACCGGTTTTCGCTTTGTTAGCCACAGTGTAGCAAGTTAGAAAAAATTTCGATTGTTAAAAATTGATTTACCGATTTCGGGGAAGAGATGCTACAATTCAGATAGCAAGATAACTGCACAGAGGTTTTAATAAAAGGCATGTGTCACAATGAATTCACGGATTTTTGTCCCACATTTATTGTTTAGCAGTTTTGACGGGTAACGGTACATGAGCAAAAAGGGCAAGACAAAATCAGACGTCATAGAGGACCTGAGAAGGATCTACAGGGATATAAAAGACCCCGCGCTTATGTCTGCCCGTGATAAGAATATAAGTATATTTATTCTTTATGTGGCTACCATCT
The DNA here is from genome assembly GCA_024695565.1 of Saccharofermentans sp. Next base: position 4,984 of record JAILHX010000033.1, read on the forward strand.
GCTGCAGGAATGAGACTGGCAAGCGAAAGGTCAGAAATGAGGGCTCCGGTTCAAACGGATATAAACAGCTCAGGGGGTATACTAACTTTCCCAAAAATGTATCCGGACCATGTTATGTTCTTTTTTCCAGGGTGATGAACGAAAAGAAAACCGACCGCTCCAAAGTCAAACCGAAAGATTTTGACAGGCTGAGCAATGCCGTGTTTTACAAATATGTGGTTAAGATCGATGGCAAAGAGACAGAAGATAACAATTTGTGGATTAACGATTTATTGACTGAAAATTATGTAGAGTTGCTGAATAATGATTCGTTGATTGAAGAAATGAAAGAAGATATCGATATCAGTGGATTGGATTCTTCCATCGACGATGAAGCACGTAAAGATTGTGATAAATTACAGCTATTTCCTCTAATTAAATATATTAATGAGAAATTAGCTATCGATCCGTGGGACAGGAGCAAGGAATATGTTGAAAGAATAGTCACAAGATATGAGTTTCATATCTTAGAAGAGCATATTGATGAGTTAGAAGATTACGACGATTGGTTCGATGCCTACAAAGATTTGTGTCTTCCTAAAAGATTACTAGATGATTTAGTAAGGATTGCAAAAGGCGAATCTGCATACATGCCTATAACCATATACGAAGTCTTAAGCGAAAGCTTGAAGCAGAATCTTAGTGCAGAAAATGATTCCCGGCAGAAATATGCCCCGCTTGAATATATAAGAAATCTGGAAGAAAGAATGCAATACCGGTTTGACGGGATAAGTCCCACGCTTATAGATGACTGTTATAAGGATCTTATTAAAAGACTTGATAACAGCAGGAATTATGGTGATTGCAGGAAAAAGGAGCAGAGAGAAGCCAAGGGTATCCCTGTATTGGACATTCAAGTTAAGGCTTAGAGACAGGGTAATCGCCCGAGACTCAAAAGTGTAGTCAAACACCCTCAAATACTCTCAAAAAAGTCTTTTCCCGGCAAAAGAGACTTTTTCGAGTAGTACAATCACCCAAAACAGTCTCTTTTTAGTCTCAGGGTTTTCGAAGGGCCTTAATCACTTTTCTCACACAAGAAAAACACGGCTATCGTGTGATAGCCGTGTTCGCATACTGATTTAGAATAACTGATTATGCGGCATAGAAAGAGATTTCATCACTCTCGGTAATTGTGCTGTAGCTGTCCGCATCAATAATCCTGAATGTCAACGTGATTTCTTCGACTGAAGTGATGTCGTTTTCTTCAAGTTCAGAACTCAAGAGTGTAATGCTGTCATAAGCCATCTTGCCATCATATACAGTAGAACTGAATATTGCAGAATTCATAGTGAATCCGTTTACTGAGAGATTATCTACATGGATAACAACATTTGTTCCGGAATTGTTCTCGATGTAGAGCAATACTGCTGCACCCCAGAAATCGGAATCATCAACATATTTGCCGACGATCTTGATGCCATCTTCCTCATACAATACCTGTCCTGCATCATCAACAGTTGTATCCATCTGATCATACATTGATGTTCTGATCGTGATGCAATCGGGATCTGCAATTGCATCCCATGTATCTGAATCATAAATGTGGAAATAAATCTCAACTTGACCGATTGTCTCAATGCCGGCTGCCTTGAGCTGAGATGACAACAGATTCATCGTCTCATTAGTTTTCTTTCCTGCAGCGACCTCGGCAACAAACAAGTCTGTAATCATATAATTGTTGACGATAAGAGCAGTACAACCAACGGTAATGTTCTGTTCGGTGTCATTCTCTATCAGGAACTTGATGCCATCACCCCAGATTGAATCACTTGTATATTCCTTGGCAGTAATCTTAACGCCGCCTTCATCATATACAACTTCTTCTTCAATAGTCGGTGTTGATGGTGCAGCCTCAGTAGTTGTTGTCGTAGCTTGTGTAGTTGAATCCGCATTTGTTCCCGAAGTATCCGAAATATCTTTCTTTGAACCTGAGGAACTGCTGCCCATAGCGAATGACATAAAAATGCTAATCGCCATTATGATCGCTAAAACCTGACTTTTCTTCATATAATTTACCTCCTCGAATTATTAGGATTGCCAATAAACTTCCAAGAATATAAACAATCCCATCAACTATATCTGCTGTTCCGGGAGCGATTCCGAAACGTTGCATTAATTCAAAAACAATCCCCAGCAAGCTGCAAAAAACTAAAAAAACTGTCTTTTTCTTTTCGGTCCAAACAATCAATTGAATAACTAATGTGAATGAAACTGACCATAAGAAATCCGCACCGAAGCTTCTAAGGATTGTTAAAACAAAACTATTGCCGGTATTTATCTGAATTGGGATTATCTCTAATAGAACCTTTGAAACATACGCATCTCTGTTTAGCAAAAGGTATAGTAACAATCCCAGAATCAACATGATTACACTGATGATTAAGAGTATTGCTTTTTTCTTATTCATCTAGGAATCGTAATACAGCCTCCTTTCACCAAAACGCATTGCAACCGAAAGCATTGATCATTTGCTATTGCAAATAAAAAGTGCGGCAACCGAAGCTACCGCACCGAAAACCGCCAGCCCCGATTGCTGCGACACAACTCATCCTATGACAGGTATGAAAGAGACCGACGTTTTTACCAAAACGTCAATTTGTCATAGGTGATATCTAGTTGTGTCGCACCTTTATTATACTCAAACTTCTATTACCTTTCTAATAACCTTTTGTTAACGAGTAGTGAAAGCTATTAGCTCCTGTATCGTCTTTTGAAAACACCGGGAGAATAGGATATTCAAGTACTTTCGGTCTCTTTCCCTCTCTTTCATACCATGTGCTGAGTTCGATACTATCACCTGTTTTAACAGTATTGGTATGCCGTCAGCATACATAAAAAGCCCTGACAGGCTAAGGAGCTGTCAGGGCATCGAAAACATTTATATTTTTGTCTCGTCCGTTAGTTCAGAGGCTCAAACTTGTACTCTTCAAGAAGGCCGTTCAATTCCATGATGCTCATCTTCTTGTTGATCGCATAGATTACCAAGCTGTCGCGGCGGCTCTTGGCATAGAGGATGCCTTCCTGCGCTATCTCAAGTGCGCGCTGGCATTCGGGAAGAGTCATTCCGCAGGCGATTGCGATTGCAATGATCTTGTCTCTGCCGGGATGCTTGCTGCCATCCATGATCTGATAGATGTAGTTTCGGTCGATGCCGCTCTTCTTCTGCATGTCGGCAATGCTCATGCCTCTTTCCTGGAGGACCGCCTTAACGAATGAACTGAAATCATCAGGATACTTGCCCCTGATCTCTTCGAGGTAACGCTCGAGTTCTTCCGGAGTATCCGTCGATGTCAGTTTGTTCATCAGGTCACCGGTTTTGTCTGTCATAGTAACTTCCTCTCGATTATAATTGTTATATGCATAACATGTCCGAGTACAAAGAATTATATCACTACGATAACAAGCGAAGCCTGGTCATGAATGAGATGACGGGGGACATTCGCATGATGAAGCGTCTCGAACATTACGATGAGAATGTTTATGCATATCTTGCTTCTCACCCGGACAAACACATACCCGCTATCTATGAATTCTACAGGGATGCGGACAACACACTTATAGTCCTGGAAGAATACATTCAGGGCAATACTTTCGATATCCTGATAAACGATCAGAAGATGCCTGACAAGCAAAAGCTCAGTTACTTCATCGAACTGCTCGAAGGCTTGTCATTCCTGCACAGCGCGCCGAACCCGATCATACACAGAGACTTGAAGCCTCAGAACATAATGATCACGGAAAAGGGCGAGGTCAAGATCCTGGACTATGATGCTGCCAAGATATATAAGCCCGGCAACACCGGCGATACAACTTACCTGGGCACTGACGGAATCGCAGCTCCCGAGCAGTATGGCTTCATGCAGTCCGATCCGCGGAGCGATGTTTTCGCCGTCGGCAAGATGCTCGAAGCAGCGTTCCCAAATAACTCCAGGATCCGGCAGGTCGCCGCCAAAGCATCAAGCTTCGATCCGAATAACCGTTACGTCAACGCGCGTGATCTGTGTGACGTTTTATCGAAGCGCTTAAGCCCCAGATTAAGGCTCAAACCGCCCTTCCCGCCACCCGGTTTCCGTACCGGCAAATGGTGGAAGATCATGCTCGCAGTCATCGGTTACCCGTTCCTCATTATTACCGTAATCACTTTGAGATCAGACAATAATTCCGCTCTCGAGAACCTTGCACTGAAGCTGTTTTTGGGATTCTTCATATTGATCGCGCTCGACATCTGCTGCTCATGGACGGGTCTATTCGACTTTCTGCCCTTCGTCACGCATGATAACCGCTTCCTGCGCTATCTGTTCAAATTCCTGTTCGTGATTGCAGCACTTATAGTCCTGCTAATCGTTGAAACATGCATTCTCACAGTCATCGCTCACTTCGTTCCCGTCTGGGGACATTCGTGGTAAATATTTTCGAACACACTTCCTTCGCTCCGAGACTGAAAAGAGACTGTTTGATTTATTAGCCGGGAAACCGGAAAGCTCTTCAGCGGATGTTTACAGTTATCACAAACGGATTGATTTTCGAGATTTTTGATAAAAAACCGAGTGGATTTTATCGCTAACGATGTGTTTTCGCGGGTTAATGATAACAACAGCTTGTGGTTTTATCATTAATGCTCTTTTTTCTTCTGGAAAATGATAAAAAACCTCGTCTTAATTATCATTTATGCCAGTTTTTTGGAGTTTATGATAACTCGAAAAATCAGTCACAAAAGCAAGTCTGAAGGAACTTCCAAACACACAGTACTTCTCCGGAACTCCCGAACACACAAAAATCATCACGCCTGCGCGGCGTTTTTCTTCACAAACACCTTCTTAATCAGCCACTTGAAGAAGAACACGATCATGGACACTATTCTTGCAAACACCACTGACACGATGATGACCAGGAGAGGCAGCTGCCATGCGGCATAGCGGCCGGCCTTCGGGTAGGAGTACATGAAGACCGAGAGATAGTAGAGAAGTATGAAGTGGAACAGGTAGATGAAGAGCGAGTCTTCGCGGCCCAGGTAAGCGATGGGCTTGATGATGTACCAGTTCGGCTTTTTCGCGCCGAGGATCAGGATAAAGGAGGCGCAGAGCATCTTGAAGGGCTGCGAGATATCGAAGTGCCCAACCTTCACGCACACGAAGGTGAACATCGCTGCGGCCGTGAGGACGGAGCCGAGGATCAGGATCCACGTGGGGATCTTCATGAGCTTTTCTTTGTTATCGGCAATGACGTAGCCTAAGAGCATCATGGGCAGGACGCCGATCAGGGCGTTGCCGCTGTAGTGCCAGTTGGCGCCGTATGAATTGACATACGAATCGACGATGATGCGCGCGATTGCAAAGATGGGGCACAGCACGTAGATCACTTTCTTCAGGTTGAAGCGGACGAGGACGAACAAGATCAGGTAGCAGTACAGGAGCGCGACCATGTACCAGAGGGGCGAGCCGTAAAAGAATTCGAAGTCGCCCATGAAGATCATGTTCACGAACGTCGCCGGTTTCTTGAGTTCCAATTGCCATAAGATGAGGAGGTTATCACTCTTATATGCAAAGTAACTGAAGGTCATGTAGAGGGCGATGGCGAGCGCGGTGATGATGCCGTTCCTGACAAAGCGCTTCAGGATCTTTTTGCTCATGACTTTGCTGTCGCCGCAGCATGCGTATCCGCTGATGATCGCAAAGAAGCCGACGCCCCATGTGCCGACACATGTCATTATCGTGCCGAACTTGCCCGGGAACGGGATGTGGACCAGAATGACTCCGATCGCTGCTATGAACTTCCAGAAGTCCAGAAAATAGTTGCGCTTACCCATGCCTTGTATTCCCCATATTCAAAAATGACAATTCATTATACCAAGAAATGGGAATACTCAATGATCAGCCGGCGTCTTCATCTGCAGCATCTTCATCTGCGGCATCCTCGTATATCAGGATGTTCTTGCCGTGCTGCTTGCCATAATACATGCGCTCGTCAGCTTTCTTGATGACGGCTTCGGGCTCCTTGTAAGACTTGTTGTACTGCTCAAGGCCTATGGTCGTCGTGACGAAGATCTGCTTTTTGAAGAAGACCGTCGGATTGGATTCGATCGTCTTTCTTAGTCTCTCAACACGGCTTTTAGCAGTCGCTAAGTCGCAGTCCTTAAGCAGGATAACGAACTCCTCACCGCCCCATCTGCAGATATCGCAGCCGGGAAGCTCTTCCCTGATCATGGTGGTGGCGTGCTTCAAGACTTCGTCGCCTGCTTCGTGGCCGTAGGAATCGTTAACGCGCTTGAAGTCATCCAGGTCGCAGAATGCGATACAGAATTTCTGTGTCTTGTCGCTGCTCATCAGATTCTTGACGATAGGCAGGAATCCTCTTCTGTTAAGAAGGCTCGTCAGCTCATCTTCATGCGCGTCAGCCGAGAGCTGCTCATTCTTCTTCTCAAGGCTGTTAACGAGCTTCTCACTCGTGTAGATGTATACGGCATTGTAGAACAGGCACGCGAAAACCATCGCGAACGCCGAGAAGACAACCAGTACCAGCATTATCGTAGGATCAACAACATAGAGCGGTTCAACATTGAAAAACCTGATGTAGAGCACGACAAACGTTGCGAAGTTCAGCACGAGCATAACGACAATGCCGCGTCTCTGCCTGCCCTTAAACAGGCTGCATCCGAAGTATATGATTATCGGAACTATCGAGAACAGGAAGCAGTATGTTCCGCACCTTAAGCCTACAAAATATGTGGATACTACCGAGTAGATCGTAACCTCGATGATGATGCTGACATATACCGGCATGATGTGACCGAATTTGCACAGGATAAAACAGAATGTATATACGACAACACTGAGGGTGTTAAAAAGCACCAGCGGTGTGACACCTGCAATCCAAAAGATTATCAGCAGCACCGCATGGACAAAACCCATAACACCGACCGTGATCGTGAAAGTGTTATCGACAAAGAAATTCAGCGCTTTATAGGCTATTGACGAATAGCCGTTAAAGGTTGGTTTGCTGTCTGCTGCTTTACTCATTCTCCGGGCCCCTTAGAGTGAATGTTTATGCGGCTGCTTTTTTACACTTACATTTTTGCATGCAAAAATGAATATTCCTATAGAAATTCTATGAATATTCTATGATTAAATATGCAGTCGTGCCACATTCCAAACACACTTTATTGATGTATAATCACCTTGGCCGGAGTCTTGGTTTTCGAGAAGGACGCCTCAGCACCGCAGATATCTTAATGAATCTGACGGAGGGTCCTGAAGACAAAGAGGAGGGCTTAAGTAACTATATCCTCGCACGAGGAATAATAACAAAGGAGGATTTTGTATGGCTAAGCAAAATCGCAAATCACAGATCAAGACACTTGTAGTCTTGGCAGTTCTCATCGCACTTACGATACTTATGGCGTTCACGCCTGTGGGCTATCTCAAAGTAGGTGCAGTCTCAATCTCATTTCTCATGATCCCCGTCGCAATCGGCGCGATCGCCAAAGGTCCTTTGGCAGGCGCTCTCTTAGGCACGGTTTTCGGCATCACGAGCTTCGTTCAGTGCTTCGGCATGGATCCGTTCGGAACGTATCTGGCAAGCAAGAACGTTATCTTCACATTTATCATGTGCGTCGTATGCAGAGCTCTCGCAGGTTTTTTGGCAGGTCTCGTCTACAAGATCATCTCCAAGTTCGCGAAAAACATGCCTCTGCGCTCTTCCATCACCGGTCTTTGCGCTGCACTCTTCAACACAGTTCTCTTCGTCGGGGCCCTGATCCTTCTCTTCGGTAAGGCAACGGTCAGCGAAGCAACGAACAATGATCCTTCACTCGGCATCATCGCACTCTTTGCAGCACTCGTAGGATTCAACGCGCTCTTCGAAGCAATCGCATCGTTCCTCATCACAGGCGCTGTCGGCACGGCCCTGTCCGCTGCAAGACTCATAGAAAAATAAGCGGAGGTAACCACCATGGTACTTGCCATCGACATCGGAAACACTCACATTCTACTTGGCTGCTTTGATGAGCGCAGGATCTTATTCACCGAGCTCCTCTCAACCGACAAGACCAGCACCGATCTCGAATACGCATCTCTCATCAAGTCCGCATTGGACTTCAACGGCACGGACGCCGGTTCGATCGATGGGGCGATAATATCATCCGTTGTTCCCCAGGTCACACCCAACATCAGCAAAGCTGTCAGCCGCATCGCTTCAGTCGATCCTCTGATCGTAGGTCCCGGCGTCAAGACCGGCCTCAAGATCAAGATCGATAACCCCGCCCAGCTCGGCAGTGACCTGGTCGTCTCCGCGGTCGCAGGAATCAAGGAATACGGCGTCCCGCAGATCAACATCTACATGGGAACAGCCACCGCCTTCTCACTTATCGACAAGGATAAGAACTTCGTCGGCACATCGATCGGCGCCGGCATGGGCATCGAAGCCGAGGCATTAAGCAGCAAGACTTCACAGCTCCCTAACATTGCTTTTGAGACACCCCGGAAAGTCATCGGCACCAACACCGTCGACAGCATGAAGAGCGGCCTCATCTTCCAGAACGCCGCCCTCATCGACGGCATGATCGACCGCATCGAAGAAGAGTACGGCGATAAATGCGTGCTCACCGCCACCGGCAGATACGCCGCTTTGGTCACGCCCCTCTGCCGCCACAAGATCACGGTCGACACCGGCATGATCCTCAAGGGGCTTATTGAGGTGTACTACAAGAATCTGTGATTCTTTGGGCTTTGATCTGAATTCCGACTACCCGCTAAAGTTTGTGTTTAGCGGGTAGTTTTTTGTTGTGCTGACGTTGCGGATTGCGGATGCGTTTTTTAATGCGTTAGGGAACGTACTTTTTAACGTTTTTTCCGGCTTTTTGGGCCGAAAATGCGTTTTTTATTACGTATGTAAACGTATTTTTTAACGTACTTTTGGCTCGAAAACGCCGATATTACGTTTTTCGATGCGTAGGGAAACGTACTTTTTAACGTATTTTTGGCTGGCTGACGGAGAATCGGGAACTCGGGAAAAATATGGTAAAAACTATGGTTTAGACCACATCTTTTACCATAGTTTTCGAGGATTTACCGGGATTTCTATGGTAAAAACTATGGTCCGGACCATACTTTTTACCATAGTTTTTTCGAGCACTCTAAGAGTTCAGTCAAAAGTTCAGTCACGTGACTGAAGTTCTGACCGAAAAACCGCCCGTCCCCGCCTCCGACCCCGCCACGCCCCGCGGGCCAACACACACCCAAACAAAAAAGACGGAAACCCGAGGTTCCCGTCTTTTAATATCAACTCTATATAAATATCAGAGCAACGGTGTGTCGTTGTGCTGCGTTCTCGGGCTCTTCTTAACATGTATGAACATGTTGTGGAGGAGGTTAACGCTCGTTAAGATAACTTCACCCTGATTGAGCTTTCTGACGTGCTTGATGGCATAATCGTCGAGGTGGCTCTCTACAGTCCTGATCTCATCGTTGAGCATGAGTCTGTGGATGAGCATCGTACCGATCTGACCGAAGAGGATCGGAGATACGTCCTTCGGGTTCTGTGTTGTCAGGTAGAGGAAGATACCCTTCTTACGGCCTTCTCTTGCGAGGAGTGTGAGACCGCCGTGGTATTCCTTGTCTGAATATCTGGACTTGGCATATCTGTGAACCTCGTCGATGAAGAATACGAACGGGCAGATATCTTCTCTGGACATAACGAAAGTACTTACGAGGTCGATGACCATGCCGCCGATACCTTCGGAAGCACCGAGTTGTGATGTATCGATGTAAAGGCTCTCTTCAGGCAGACGGAGGAACTCCTCGATTACGTCGAGAAGGTTGTACATGCCGGGATCGTTGGAGAAGAATGAGAGGAACTTTGTGTTCGTCATCTGATACTGGATCTTCTGAACGAGACCTGAGTTGAGGTTTGCCTTGAGCGTATCGTAGCAGTATTTGAAGTTGTAGTTGTTGTCTCTGTCAGGCTCACGAACGGATTCAGCCTGGATCTGCTCAGGAAGGAGCTCGATGTTGAAGTCTGTATCGTCCTTGCCGACGGAAGCGATGTTCTCCTGAACTTCCTCGATGTCCTCACCGACCTTGCTGTAATATGTGTCCTCACCGATCTTCTTCATGTAACGGAGGGATGTGATAGCCTCGGAGAGAACTGCGCCCTGGCTGCTGTTCTCGGTCTCGAAGAGCTTCTCCCACTGCTCCATGTTGATCTTGCCGGGTGATACAGTTGTGTCAACACCAAGTGTGAGCTTAGTGATCTCATCGTTGGAGAATGCGTTTCTGTACTCGCCTGTAGGGTCGATGATGAGGGCCTTCTTCCTTGTGGAGACGACCTTATCGAGGATAGCGAGAGCTGTTGTGGACTTACCGCTGTTCGTAGCGCCGATGCACATGAGGTGACGGTTGAAGAGCGTGCTGGGCTTGAGAACAACGTCAGCCTGAGATCTGTTGAGGTATGTAGCAAATGAAGGAAGAGGTTCCTCTTGTTCGTTGGTGAATTCAAGTGACTGGAGGAAGAGCTCGTAGATCTTGTCTGTTGCAAGGTAGACCTTGTCGGTAATGCCGAGGGTCTTAAAGCCTGCGAGCTGGAACTTCTTGGCCTCAGGTGTCATGATCGCGATAGTATCGATCAGGATCTCCTGGTAATCGCTCGGCTTCATGTCGCCGTTAACATCGAAGATGTTCTTTCTGGAAGCCTTGTTCTCAAATACTTCACCCAGGAAAACGCCTACTGTAGATTCGACAAGTACGAAATAGTTGATCGTGTTAGGAAGAAACGAGCTGTTGAACCTGCTTCTGTCAGACATCAAAGCGAAATTGTCGATCTGTGCTGTGCTGTTACTTCTGTAAACCTGCGTTACTTTTCCGATGTAAAAGTCCTGTGGATTCTTACCGTCATAAAGTTCTTCAAGTGTCATGAAACGCCTCCCGGGTTGTTAATAAGTGCATGGTCTGCGGACAGACCTTTTATATTATAGAGTGGTTTAGGCAAGATTTCAGTAACTTTTGTGTGAATTATTCAAAAAAATGGCTGTAGACCGCATCAAAATTGGTAAAACTAATTTGAAATTTGGCGGTAAAACCGTCAGAATTTGTCCCCTATTGCTTTTCCCGGAGGCGTGCTACCCTATGCTTGGTAGTAGGAATAACACTTGTACAAGATCGTTCGGATGAGAGAAGGGGATACTCTGTGTTCAGAAAGATCTCAGCTTTTTTATTGGCTTTTGCAGCCTGTTTTTCGATTGCTTCGTGTTCATTGTTCACAGAAGACGGCAGTTTAATGCCTGAACTTGATCAGATGGAGTCGTTCACGGATGACGTGTTCTCCTTATCCTTCGTGGTTTTCGACGGCAAAAACACGACCGTCAGCGACAGCGTCATGAGAAGAGAGGAAGAATACAATAATCTCCGGAGCCTGGCACGTCAGGTCATTTCTTCTTATGAGGGCGCGAAAACCACTTCCTGGACAAAGCAGGATCTCCAATACCCCGTCTATTCCCTGACCATCTGCCCCAATGTCATCGGACAGTCGAACCCGCCCGGCGAGACGGTCGTATGGTCCGGCGGGTATCTGTTCACGTCCTCAGGTGACGTATATGAGTGCGTCATGGATTTCGGACCTCTGATGGAGCCTGATCTGGACTGCCTTCACCAAATAGAAGTAAACGACACCGAATTATCGGACCTCTCTGCGTTCCGCCCGCTGTTCTGCGCGAATGGCGGGTGGGACGCGGAATATCTGACCCCCTCAGAACACAGCGACATGTACACCGAAGACTATATAAACGCTGAATTTAAGGAGCTCTCTGACAGGAACGGATACTTCTGGGCAACCATCGAGCTCAGTAACGGGGGCACACAGAACTGGAGATACGAGAGCCGCACCGCGGATGTCGAGGTCCTGGTTGACGGCACCTGGTACGTGGTCCCGAGGGACCCGCGCGTGATCGCTTTTGCCGGCATGGTGGTGACTTATAATGACAGCTTAGAGCCCGGCGATACCCAGACTATCGGGGCCACGATCGGCCCTTATGGCGGGCTTCCTCCCGGGGAATACAGGCTCGTGATCAACGGCACGTTTGAAGATAAACAGGATGCCTATGCGTCCTATGTTGTGGAGAGATAGTTTTCGAAGACTACGGAAAATACGGCGTCAGGCGCCGCCTTCTGTCATCTGTTCGTATGTGATCCCGTACTTGACCGCAATGTCCTTTGCAAACGACGTCGTGTCGGGCTCGGCGCGCTTTAAGATAAAGGTGTTCTCGTCGTTTTTGCGCTCCATGACGATGCTGATGATCTTGCTTTTCCCCTCCCAGGCATCCATCTCGGGAATGCTCTTGGCGAGGTCATGGATGTGCGTATTGAAGATGACGTAAGCGCCTCTCTCCTTCAGGACATGGATCAGTTCCTTCGACAGGAACAGACCGTCGGTCGCAGATGTCGTCGAGAAAGTCTCGTTAAAAAGGAGCAGAGTGTTATCGTCAGAAGCCTTTACGAGCTCTTTGATCCTTATCGCTTCTTCGCCCAGACGGCCATAATTGATAGTGAGATTCTCGTCTATCGGATAGTGCGTCAGGATGTTGGTGAACGGCAGTCCGGTGCAGGATTTAGCGGTCACGAACATGCCGAGTGACATCATGACGGACATAATGCCCAGACCCTGCTCGAGGATCGTCTTGCCGCCGCGGTTAGGTCCGGTCAGAATGAAGATGCGCTCGTCGTCCGTGAATGCAAAATCGTTCTTGACGATATTCTCCTCGCCCTTGACAGCAAGCCTTATGTTGTAGAAATCACCGGCTCTGAACCTGCCCTTCTGATCATCCCGGATCTCCGGGAAAGTTATCTCATAACCCCTGCTCTGAAGCTTTCTTCCGATCTCGGCAGTCTTCATGTAGAACGTCAGGCTCCCGAACATCTCGGTTAAGAACCTGCTGTCGTAATTGGTATATTTTGCGAGCATCCTCTTGATCTCGGCATACTGCTTCCTGAGGTGCTTCTCGAGCTTGGGCGTGATCGCCGCCAGGAGCGGATCCGGCTGCTTGTACTTGACCTTGCTGAAGGGTGAATTGATCTTGGTCGTCAGCGTGATGTCAACGAGGTTATAAGCCGACCTGATCCTGTTCGGAACGAACTCGATCGCCGTGACGTCTTCGATGTTGAGGTCGGGCGTCAGGTTGACGCCGATGATGGCTCCCCTTGCGACCGAGAGGTCAGAAAGCATCGTCTTGATGTCCTCTTTGGCGATGCTGAATTTCTCGTCGGTAATGATCTTCTCCAATGAATCGCGGAGCGAGATAAGGCCTGCTGATGCTATATTGTTTTCCTTGAGCTGCGCGAAAATATCCTCGATGACATTTACGTAAACAGACAGCTCTCTTAACTGCTCTAAGATCGTGTAGAGCGTGGTGTCCCTGTCACTTACGGCCTTCTTCATTCCGCCGTAGTAGATGAGGGTCTTAAGGCCGTCCAATGTCTCGGTCATGGAACTACAGAGAGCTTCATTGTTCATGAAGTCTTTTGTGATCTCCTGGCGGAAGATAATGTCCTCGGGATCGCACGGAATGGAAGACATGATTTCCTTTAAAAGCTTGCGCTTCTCGGAATCCATGCTCATAAAATTAATGACCTCGCTTAATGCGACATCCTTAACAGTCTCTTCGGAAAGCTTAACGGCCTTTTTATCTGAGCCTTCTCTAAACAGCAGATCCATATCAAAACCCCCGTGATTTGTATTATTACACAAACAGAGACGACATTGTATAATCTAATTAACTCTTTCAATTGGAGGGAACACTTATGAAGTTTTGTTGGAAGTGCGGTACCCAGTTAAATGATGACGACAGATTCTGCAGAAAATGCGGAGCCGAATCTGTTGTTCCAAACGGAGCGTCTGCCGCGCAGCCCGCTGCGCCCGTTGCCCAGGCTCCTGTTAGTCAGGCACCCATAGTAAGTGTCGTTCCGCCATCATCGATGGCGACCATGCAGCAGCAATACTTGGACGGTCCGTTCCAGTCAGCGACAAGCTTTACCGTTCCCCAGAGACCGCCTCAAGGAAAGGCTCTTCTCTTTGTCACCTGCAACGGTTCGAGCAGCAATCCGTCGGTAGTAATCCTCGACAACAACAAGGTCGTACCGAACCGTTTTGCCAAGCCCGGATTAAACCGCCAGCTGATCTATCATCCGGGAAGCATTCTGATCAAGTACAGAGTTGACAGAGGTCCCGGCCTCACCTTCGTATCAGCAAGATATACGACATACTCCAAGAGTCTGATCTTCCATCCTGACGAGATCATCACCATGCAGGTCGATGTCGGAAGGAATGTTACCCACATAGTTTTCCAGAGCAGCCAGGGATACGCAATCCCGTAAAGATTTGAATCTATGATCGAAGCAAAAAACCTGACAATGATCTACGGCAACGGTCACAAGGCGACCGACGATATCTCATTTGATATCAGGGCCGGTGAGATCGTCGGGTTTGCAGGTCCGAACGGAGCCGGCAAAACGACCGTTATCAAAATGCTCACGGGCATACTAAAGCCCACGTCAGGCACTGCCGTTATCAACGGTTTTGATATCAACGAAGAACCCATCAAGGCCAAGAAATCTTTCGCATACATCGCAGATAATCCGGACATCCTGATTCAGCTCACAGGCCTCGAATATCTTAACTTCATCGCCGATATGTATGAGATCCCAACAGGCGTCAGGAAGGAGAAGATCGAGAAATTATCCGCGCGCTTTGGCATGAGCGGTGTCCTTAATACCCAGATGCGCGAATATTCGCACGGCATGAGACAGAAGCTCATGGTAATATCAGCGCTCGTGCATGATCCGCCCGCATGGATACTGGATGAACCCATGACAGGACTTGATCCTTCGGCTGCATTTGAACTCAAGCAGATGATGCGTGAGCACGCCGCAGCAGGCAATGCCGTATTGTTCTCCACTCATGTCCTGGAAGTAGCAGAGCAGCTCTGCAGCAGGATCCTCATCATAAACGGCGGAAAGATAATCAAGGAAGGAACACTGGATTTCCTGACACTTGATAATCCCGGAATGTCTCTCGAGGAGATCTTCGTCAAGCTTACCGGCAAGTAGGAGATAAGCATGAACAAGACCAGGAGCTTATACAAAGCTTTCAGTTCAAATCTTGAGATGCCCAAGCCGAACGGCGAGAAGAAGGTCAGGCTCTATAACAGGTTCGGTCTGATTGCCTTCATCGGAATAATGGTGCCGGTGTCCTTCATCGTAGGCTATGTCACTTATGCGGTGACAGATCTCCTGTTCTATTTTGACGGCAACGCATACGGGCTTCTTTCCGAGTTAGACCTGATCTCCGCGTTTGCCATGATCTTCGGAATGCCCCTGATGTTCAGCGTCCTGTTCTTCTCTTCAGACCTTCAGTTCCTGACGGCGCTTCCCGTCACGCCTGTGTCCCTTTACACCGCAAGATTCTGGCACACCTTCAAGGCCGAGAACGTCATGACATCCAACGTTCTTTTCGCGATCTATATCGGATACTTCATCTCGTGCGCCAAAAATGCCGGAATAGCCTTCGCACTTAATCCCATAGCAGTCTTATCTTCACTGGTCGGATTTTTGGGCTCGCTCTTAGTGCCCCTGATCTACTGCTCGATAATCGCAATGCTCCTGATGCTCGCATTAAGGAAGGTCAACAGAAGCGACATCTACTACCATTCGTCGTTCGTCTTATTCGTAGCATTCACTCTGATGTTCCTGCTGTCATTTCGAAGTTACGGCAGCATCAGCATCGCAAATTATCTGGACTCGCTTGTCGTCAGCAAGAACACGTTCATCGCTATCTGCAACGTTTTGTTCCCCACAAATTTCCTGACGACATTATCCATCAGAAACCATAATATCCTGCCTCTCTTAGGGTCCGTTGCGATCATTGCGGCACTCTATTCCCTGTCCGTTCTGACAGCGCACCTGACATACCGCAAAGGACTTTTTGCGGCAGCGGTGATCACCAACAAAAAAGCTTCGCGCAAAGTCAATTCAGCATATGGCAGCCGCAAGGTCTTCCCGTCGCTCGTGATAAAGGAGATCAAGGTCTTAATGAGGACCATGACCTACAGGATGAACTGCGTTTACGCGAATCTCCTGTGGCCGGTCGCAGCCGTGATATTTGTTTTCGAGGCCCCGAGATTCGAATTCTTCAAGAAGTTTGCATATAACCTCAAAACAGGTGATCCTTCAAGCAAAGTGATACTTTTTGCGGTGATGATCGCAGTGTCATTCATAGCTTCGGGACTTAACTCGATCGCGTCCACGTCGTTTACCAGGGAAGGCGTTCACATCGACATGCTCAAATACCTGCCGGCCGATCTGAAATATCAGATTCGCGCCAAAGTCTTCATCGCGGTCCTGTTCACATTCGTGCCCGTCGCGTTATCTATAGTGCCCGTTGCGATAAGGCTCGATGTGATCCCCATGATCCCCCTCTACATAACCATATCGTTCGTCTGCATCCTGACCGCAACCATGATCGGTGTTCTGATGGATTCCATCTCGCCTTACACCGCGTGGTCTGACGAACTTAGCGCACTCAGGGGTAATCTCAACTGCTTTTTTAACCTCGCGGCGGAGATGCTCGCAGCGCTTCTTATTGGCGGAATATCTTACGGTCTCTTCCTTCTTACAAAAAGCCCCGTAATCACGATATCTGCAGTATCCATAGTCCTCATCACCGCAGCAATAACGGGCACCCTGATAGGAATGCCCGCCGTAAAAAAGAATATCGAACTGCTTAAGTAATTATGTTTTCTTATGCTGCCTCTTCTCTTCGTACATGGCCTTGTCGGCGATCTTCAGGTACCGGGAGAACAGCTGATACTCATCGAGGCGGTCTTCCTTATCGACCTTGGCAGGCTCGGCAATGTAAGAACCGACGCTGACGTTGACGTCGTAGTGCTTGTTCTCCGAACGGATCTTGGTTGAGATAAAATCTCTTACCGAACGGACAAAATTCGCAACTCTCAACGCGTCGTAATTTTTAGCGAGGACAACGAACTCGTCACCGCCTGATCTCGTGCACATCTCATCGTCGCCTGATGCAGCCATGAGCGCGGAAGCGATCGCCTTGATGCCGTAGTCGCCTTCGTGGTGTCCGTAGTTATCGTTGATGAGTTTTAAGTCGTCCATATCGAAAACCATTACCGCGAGACCCGTATTCTTCTCGCAGCATTCTTCGAAGTACTCGTGGAAGAACTTCTCGACGCCGTATCTGTTGTAAAGACCCGTAAGCATATCCCTGCTGTAGAGAAATTCCAGTCTGTTAACGGTCGACTGCAAGTTTCTCTGGATGCGGCGGTTCTCGAAGATCATGCCGAGGTCAACGAGCCAGGACTGCTGGACTTCCTGCTCCTGCAGATCGATGTTGGGATTCACTATGAGATAACCCATGTAGTACTGCAGGTGGTGGATCGTGAAGATGTAGTAAGGATTGGGATCTTCCAAAAGGTCCTTGGGAAGGATATCCTTCTTGCGGAACGTCTGGACCGGGAAATCTTTGTCACCGATGAAGCCGGTTACGATAGTCATGTCTTCATCAGTAGTCGAATAAGATTCATCTACTGTTCTCTGCTGGTCCCAGCCGGGTGCGAGGCACAGGAGCATATCCTTGTAGCCTGCATTCCACTTCGCATTCTTATTGACCACAGAGAAGAAATCAGGCAATGTCTCAGCCTCTGCCACGCCTAACATGAGGTTTGTGGTGGACTGCGAAACATCCGTCGCGTTTCTTAACTTCTTGAGATAAATGCCTCTGATATCCTGAATGTTCTCAGCCGTCTTCGGTTTGCATCCGCACGACTGTTGAACGAGCAGCTCACCCAATATCCTGATGGTATTAGGAACCTGCCTTCCTTCGAAGATCTCTGACAGTGCGAGGACCGCGGAATATCCTGAATTATAGAAAGGCTGTCTCGATGTCGTGATCGAAGGATAACCGTTGACAGCATCATCAACACCGTCGTAACCTGTTACGAGCATATCTTCAGGAACACGGATGCCTCTTGCGCGGCATGCCGCAATGAGACCTATGGCACTGTAGTCATTCGCACAGGCAACTGCATCAGGAAGCTTTTTGCCTTCCTTCTCACAGTTTGCCAATATGTAATTGAGAGCGTCCTCACCGCAGTCGCGCCAGAGGTTCCCGAAGAACACTTTGTTGTCGTCGTACTCGATATCGTGAGCGATAAGAGCGCTCTTATATGCAGAGAGTCTCTCGTATGTAAAGTCTTTATCTTTGGTGCCTGCCAGATGATAAATGTCACGGCAGCCGTGGACTTCGATCAGATGGTTTACGATCTCACTATAAGAATGAGTATCGTCACAGACGATGTTTATATAGCCTTCGTCGTAACCTCCGATATTGATTACCGGTTTGTCGGTCTTCGACAGGATATGCTTCAGATGCCCCTTCACGGAACCGTTGATATAAGTGCTGATCTTAATGACTCCGTCAAAGTCACTGAGATCGGGAATGTCAAACGATACGTTGTCGCCCTGGTCGTACTTCACATACTCATCGTAGTTTCTTCCGCTGTATGAATCGGAAAAACTCGCAAAGTAGATAACCTTGATCCCGCTGTCCAGGGCAGCGGCATTGATGCCCTTCTGCATCAGACCCGACATAGGTTCATAAACATGAGATGTAAATACAGCAATCTTTTTCATAGCATTCTAAATCCCCGGTAAGATCCGAACATAATTCGCCCTTGTACTACAACTTCGATTATAAAATGCTTTTATGTCTATTGAATTAACCCAATGTTAATTATACCCCGACATATGAAAGATAGTTCTGTAAACAAGATGGAAATTGTCGGGTTTCATATTTATGAGGTGTCATATAATATACGGAGTTGAAAGGCGGTTTATATGAAAATTTCTTTAAAAGCTTTTATCAGCACGATATGTGCGTCAGCCGTTCTCTTAGGCGGCACCGCTGTCTTTGCTGACGATAATAGAACAACTCCCACAGGGATCAAATACGATGACATCGGCTCGGCAATTGAGACCTGGTCTGAAGAAAACCCTGACGCTTTTGTCTCTTTTGTAACCTCGGTTTTTGACAAAGACGAGATCCTCTATGAAGGCGCCTTCGGATATTCCGACCGCGAAAACGAGGTCCTCGCAGACAGCGAGACCGTCTATGAATGGGGCTCGGTTACCAAACTCACGGTATGGGTCAGCGTCATGCAGCTCTACGAGCAGGGCAAGATCGATCTGAACGCTGACGTGCGCGGATACCTGCCCGAAGATTTCTTCCAAAATCTTAAGTACGACGAGCCTGTAACAATGTTAAATCTCATGAACCACAACGCAGGATGGTGCGAGACCACGTGGGCTCTGCAGGTCGATGACGCAGGCGATGTCGTCCCCCTCGAGCAGGCTTTGCGAGACACCGAACCGCCTCAGATCTACCGTCCCGGCGAAGTCTGTTCATACTCCAACTGGGGTGCGGCACTCGCGGGATTCATCGTCGAGAGGATCAGCGGAATGTCTTTTGCCGATTATGTTCATCAGAATATTTTCGAGCCCCTCGGAATGGAACACACATCGATCCTCCCCGATCACAGCGACAACAGTTGGGTTAAGCAGAAGCGCGAAGAACTCGTATCTTACTCCACCTTCTACGGCACATCATGGGACGAAGAAGGTCATGAACTGGTCTACATAAATCTCTATCCGGCAGGATCTGCCACGGGCACCGTATCCGATATGGCGCGCTTTGCGCAGAGCTTTGTCAGCGACGACTGCCAGCTGTTCTCAAATAAGGAGACACGTGATCTCCTGCTCTCGCCTTCACTTTTCTTAGGCGACACTGACATTCCCGTCTGCTGTCACGGTCTCTGGACTGAAGACCGCGGGGGCGTACGTCTCCTGGGCCACTCGGGCGGAACGAATTCCTGCTCAACTAATCTTCTGTTCGATACGGAAACAGGCCTTGGCATGGTCTTCATGACCGCCGGCGGAAAGCACGAGATACCTACCCTGATATTCGGGGAAGAGACTGCTTTTGATCCGGAAAGATACTCATCTTCCATATCTTCACCCGGAAGCCTTGCGGGCATATATGCAGGCTGCAGATCAGTCCGTCACGGCGTTTACAAGATATACGGACTGTTCAGCGTTCTCCCGCTGACTTATAACGGAGACAATACATATAACGTAGCAGGAAGCGCCACGATGACACAGATCTCCGATGACATGCTAACCCTTGACCAGGACGATACGTCATTCCCCGTATATGTTTACAAGACAAGCGATGGAGATACGATATTATCACTGGGCTCACAGAGTTTTGCGAGCGATAAGTCCCTGATCCCGTCACTCGTGTTCCTCGCGCTGTTTGCGCTGATCACAGTTGCAGGAATATTCATGCTGTTAAGCAAGCTCCTGGTGCTCATGTTCAGACAGCATAAGCCCTACAGGTTCGAACTGTTCGTCATCTTATCCCAGATCTTCAGAGTGGTCTCGATCCTGCCTCCGTTCTTCCTCATCGGTGCAAACGATGACCAGTATGGTCTTACGCGCACACAGGGTTATACCATCGCAGGCATCGAAGCAGTGTGCCTCGCTGTGTTCGGCGTGACACTCGTAACATCCGTCCTCGGCCTGATCTCAAAAGACAGCGAGGCAGAGCCGAAGTACAAATACATCTTAAGCATCATCGGCTGCGCGATATCGATCGCCACGATACTGATACTTGAGATGGTAAACGTCTGGGGAATCTGAAGTTATTTTGCCGGTCCCGGAATTTCCGGGCGCTTGGGCTTGCACGTTGAATTGCCCCAAATTAGCTAAAACAGCACCTTTGGGGGCAACTCTCTATCAGTACCGAAGCTGTTAACGAAGATATGCAAATCTCTCATTTACGTTAATGACAACAAAACCCGGTTATCAAGCTTTGGTGTTACGAGATTGTTAAAGTCGAGACTTAACCGTAAACAAATGGTTAGAAGTTTTCATAACCCCATGCAATAGGATTTTGGGCATGTTAGAATTCTGGAAATGATGATGCGGAATATGTCTGCAGCTACTCCTCTTAAGGGTGCAATGGAGCATTTATGACCAAAAAGACAGAAACAACTATGTCCAGAAATAACATGGATAAGGTCATGCAGGACCTGTCGATGAAGAAAGAGACTCCGAAGAGTGTCTTTATTGTTCTGGTAATGATCTATATTACAGCTTCGGTGTTTACCGTCCTGGCTTCAAGAAGCGCGGGTGCGATCCATGTTTTCGAGAACGAGGTAGCGCTGGCTTCATTTGCCGGTGTGTTCTCTTCGGTATCAAACATCGTTCTCATCTGCCTCGCAGTGCTGTTCCGCAAACCGGGATTCGTCTTCTCGCTCATATGCATCATCCTGCAGTTCCCGATGCTGATCGTAAACGTCTTCTTCAGACACGTGACGACCAATCTGCCGGGACTGTTTATGAACTTCTTCTGCCTGATAGCCATCGTAATCATTTATGTGTCATATCGAAAAGTCCTTCAGTACCAGAAGGGCATCCGTGACCAGGCGATCAAGGACAGGCTCACAGGGCTTCCCAACAGATTTGCCAGCACGGAACTGGTTGAGGATCTTATCGGGCGGGGCGAGAAGTTCGCGATCGTATCCATCGATCTTAATGACTTCAAGAGCATCAACGATACCATGGGTCATGAGACGGGCAATATCGTACTGAGAAGTCTTGCGGACCGCTGGGTTGCGCTTGCAGATTCAATGGAGAACAACATCAGCGTGTTCGTCTCACGTCATTCCGGCGATGAGTATTCATTGATCATCAGCGGCTATAATTTCTCTGATGATATCGAGAAGGTAATAGCGCAGTTCAGAACAGAACTCGAGAAGAAGATGACGATCGATGACTGCGATTACTTCCTTACGGCATGCTATGGATTTGCGGAATTCCCCAAGGACAGCAACAGTTCCGATACGTTATTCCTCTATGCTGACACAGCTCTGCACGAAGCAAAGAGGATCGGATCTTCCAATTCCGTTCTGCACTTTAAGCCTGACATCCTTAACACGGAAAAGACGCTTGAGACTGAGCGTAAGATCCGTTCGGCTCTCGAAAACAATAAGATATTCTTCCACCTCCAGCCGCAGTATGACATCGACCATAACCTCCGTGGTTTTGAGGCACTCGCGAGAATGAAGGATCCCGACGGCAACTATATCAGCCCCTCCGAATTCATTCCCGTTGCCGAGAAGACAGGTCTTGTCGACCGCATCGACATGAGAGTATTCGAACTCTCCATGGAATTCTTATCTAACGTTTTGCGAGCTAAGAAGGACAGCGACCTGATCGTCAGCTGCAATGTGTCTGTAAGACATCTCATGAAGAATAACTTCATCGAAGAGATCAAGAATGCACTCGTTAAGTATCAGGTTCCCGCGAGCCACGTTGAGATCGAGATCACGGAATCCATCATGATCGATTCACTCGAGAAGGCATTGGACAGAATAGACGAGATCAAGGAGATGGGCATGAAGGTAGCGATCGATGACTTCGGTACAGGCTACTCTTCACTAAGCTACTTAAACAACTTCCCGTCTGACCTTCTTAAGATCGACAAGTCATTCATCGACCTGATGAACACCAGCGAATCTTCCAAACAGTATGTCGCAACGATCGTATCCATCGGCCACATCTTAAACCTCAGCGTTATCTCTGAAGGCGTTGAAGATGAAGCGCAGATCGAGACATTAAAAGAGATCGGATGTGACTATATCCAGGGATTTGTATGGGGCCGTCCGATGCCGGCAGACGATGCACTGGAGATAGTATTTCAATAAGTCTTCCTAAGTTAATTAAGTAATATCAAAAAGCGGCGGCGGGATCTCTCCTGCCGCTGTTTTGATTTATAATGTTAATCAGCTTATAAAGAGGAGACACTTATGGATATCAAGGATGAGAGAATAGATTCAGGCAAAGCTTTTGACTGGGGCAGGACTTCAAGGGAATATGCAAAGTTTCGTGACATCTACCCTGATGAATTCTACCAAAGAGTTGCTGACAGAGGTTTGTGCGTTAAGGGCCAGAAGGTTTTGGACCTGGGAACCGGCACGGGCGTTTTGCCGCGCCACATGTATAAGTACGGCGCTGACTGGGTAGGAACAGATATCTCACCCGAGCAGATAGAACAGGCAAAACTTCTGGCTGAAGATGCAGGTATGGATATAGATTTCCGCGTTATGTCAGCTGAACAATTAGACTTCCCCAAGGGAACTTTTGACGTTATCACGGCATGCCAGTGTTTCTGGTATTTTGATCATGAGAAGGTAATGCCTGTTTTCGCAGACATGTTAAAACCTGACGGAAAGATCGTGATCCTTTACATGGCGTGGCTCCCTGATGAAGATAAGATCGCTGGCGAGAGCGAGAAGATGATACTTAGGTACAGCCCGACATGGTCAGGCGGACACGCGACGCGCAAGCCTAACTGGGTACCGGACTGTGCATATGAATACTTCGATCTGGTTGAGCACGAAGAGTACGATCTAAACGTTCCGTTTACCAGAGAAACATGGCACGGAAGAGTCAGGGCGAGCCGCGGGATCGGCGCTTCTTTGTCTTCTGAAGAACTCGAAAAGTGGGATAAAGAACACCGCGC
>JAILHX010000044.1 GCA_024695565.1 Saccharofermentans sp.
GAAGCGCCGAGCGAGTCATACTGTCCGAGGTCATGAGCAAGTTCGAACCTGGTCGTTTCAAACCAGGGGTCATCTGCTTTTACTACATTGCTTCCCAGCTTACCTGACTTACAAGAAGTCAGCACCGGCATCAACATGGCAGCAGCCATAACTACTGAAACAATTTTGATTTTTCTCATAATTACATCCCCACATAATTCTTGTTAAGCCAAAATTGTTAAATTCAAATATATCTACTACATCTCCCTGATATACTTAGCCGCCCTGTCATTTAAGTACATTATGCAATCGTCAAGAGTACGGTCACCCGCATAATATGGTGCGAGTTCTTCGTTAACGAATTGCACGATCCTCTTATCCTCGTAATAGTATGTGGAGATCGTTGACAGGCTGTCCAAGAATATCTCACACATATCTTCTGTTGCGTACTTATCTCCGCCGGCCTTTTCAGCACCCTCTGTCATGGCAACAGCGCCGACTTCTTTACACCTTATCAGGTCATCTTCCGCCTCGTTATTGCGCTGGAATAAGACATCCACATTCCTGCTCATGATCTCCTTATTGGTTACGATCTGCCAGAACTCACATGAATCATTATCGAATGCGGTGCCTGAGAACAGGTAATTTATAAACTTCCTGCAGCCTTCTTCCACATCAGTTGTTGCAGATACGGATATTGTCTCAAGTGCTTTGAATCTCGGGCCGGTCTTGTCTACGGAAGGCGTGCCGATAATGAGATATTGTCCGTCCGACTTGTAGCACGCATGTACATAGTCCAGAAAATCAGCGATATTGGCATAATAGCATTCGCCTCTGTTCCTGTTATATTGATCTATATCATTCGGGAAATCATTTGCATCGTCATATGCGAAGTTAACCCGCGAGTATTCGGCAGCGGCCCGGAACTGCTCTGTTCCGAAATCAATCGTCTCTCCTTCAATTGCGCTCTTTGTGTCTATGCAGGACAGGAAAAACGCCTGTTTGTTAAAGGAATCCGATAACGGATAATCATATGGCGAATAGCCGTTCATAGCCCCGCTTACCAGCTTATCGTAATCTTCAAAATCGATTCCGACCGCACCGTCTTCCACAAGATCCGCATTCGTGACAAGACCTTCGATTACTATAGATACCGGCAGGAAGTAGAGCTTGCCGTCGATCCTTCCGGCTTCGATAATATTGCCGTACTGCTTCTCCAATACCTCAGGCTCTAGAAAATCCGACAAGTCCATAAAGACATCATCGCGCATTGCGTAATTATTCTGGATGCCGATGGCAAGGTCCGGTGCTTCATCACCTTTAAGGTCCTGTATCATCTGATACATTTTCTCATCATTTTCATCAACAGTTGCAAGTCCTCTTCCAACAGTAAATCCGGTCTTATACTTGTCCCATAATCTGATCAGGTATTCATCATTCGAAGCGTTGAATTCATAAACAGATTCAGCGAGATAAACGGTAAGACCTGAATCCAGAGGCAGTGCCAGTTCAATGATCTCTTTGCCTGCATGAGGATTCTTATCAGCCTTCGTGAGCACCCTGACATAATCAGCCGAATGCCAGTCGGTCAATCCATACATAGTTGTCTCTGTTTCCATTATCAGCGTTCTTTCTTCTGAACAACTGAATATTTGGGAACCGTAAAAATGCTCATCTGTATCAACAGGAACAAACCTGGGCGTATACCAGTTAGTCTCAACCACTGTCTGCTCTGTCATGGTGGCAACATCGATCTTCATGATGTTTCCGAAGGAATCGATCTTGCACATCTCGCCTTTATCAGTTGCAATGTATTCAGCAAAGTTAATCGAGTTTTCATCAGAGGATCCTGATGAATTCTTGCTCTTAAGCTGCCCGTTCCTCAGATCAAATTCCATAGTGATGACTTTGCCCATTTCCCAGCCAACTGCATACAGTGAATCAGAAGAAACATTCAAAGAAAAACCATCCATCAGAGCACTGAGCTTAATTGTTGATGTATCAAGTTCAGCAACAAACTCCTGATTCTTAAACAGCAAAGCCTGATACGAAATATATGACTCTTCCATATAATCAAGCACTGCAACCGCGTATTCCCCAAATCCGCTTATATAAGAAACGCTGGTGCCGGACTTTCTTAACTTCATGACTTCGCCTTCAAAAACATCTTTAATGTTTGATATGATTCCTGTCTCAATATCGATGCTTGCAAATGCATGAGCGCGCATATCCGCGGAATTAAAGTAGATGATCGCATCTATAGTCTTACCATCAGGATTTGCACTGACAGAATAGATCCTTCCGATATAGAAACCCTCATGCTCAGGACAGGTTACCTTCAGGCTGTTGAGCAGATTGCCTTCATAATCATATGTGTCAAGTTTAGTCTTGCTCGATCCCCATTTGTCACCGCTATAGCAATAGACATAATAGAATCTGTCATCGCTCGTACAAATATTGGCTTCCCCCAATTCATCTGTCGGTTTGAGATCCCTTTCCAACTTGAAGCGGACCGTGTCATACCACGGGTCATCTTCTTTGACAACATTGTCTCCCTTTTTTGCGAAAGAACATGACGTAAGCATCGTTACAATCATAACGATAACCATAGTAATAGCTACAGGCTTGAATTTTCCCATATTAATTTCCCCACTTTATTCTTATTATCCCAAATACATTATCTGAATTTTTTGACACAGATACAACACTTATGGAAAATCAACAGACAGAAATTCGTCCCCTTGTTTTGTGCAATCTGCAAATCAAATTATCAGAAAGGCTCAGCGTTCTTAACCTGGCGGTTACCTGCAAAAGCAACGCACAAGACCTTGTCCGCACCTGCCTTCTTAATAGCTGTTGCAGCTTCATGAAGCGTCGAACCCGTTGTGGCAACATCATCTACCAGCAGTACCGTAAGACCCGTTACATCCCAATCATCGCTCACGGCAAATGCACCCGTGACATTATTTGCCCTCTCGTTTGCATCTCTTATCTCAGCCTGCCTGTTCGTATCTTTGGTCCTTATAAGAAGG
>JAILHX010000045.1 GCA_024695565.1 Saccharofermentans sp.
TTTCTTCTGCGGGCTCTTCAGTCTTGGGCTGCGCCTTCACGTGGGTCTCGTCGTATGTCTTGTGGATCAGCTTTGAGATGGGCTTATACACGAAGAATGTGATCGTTCCGACTACGATTCCCTTGAAGAGATTGAACGGAACGAATACTGCGAGAAGAAGTGAGAGCTTATCTTTGACGAGCGGATTAACTTCCGTGCACATGCCGATGATCGCTTCAAGCGGGAATCCCATAACAGTACCGTACAAAGGCAATGTGATGAATGCGTTTACGGGAACTGCGATGGCTGCGAGTGCCAATGTAGCGACTGCCATTGAGATAGCAGCGCCTTTCTTTGAACGGAACCTGGCGTAAACCAAACCTGCCGTGCAGACGTAGATCACGCCGGTGATGAAGTTGGAAAGCTCGCCGATACCCTGTGTCTGTGTAACGGGAAGGTGAATGAGGTTCTTAAGAAGCTCGATTACGATACCCCAAACAGGACCCAGAGAGAACGTGCCGATGAGAACGGGAAGTTCGGAGAAATCGAACTTCAAGAATACCGGCATGAACGGGAGCGGGATCTCAAGATACATAAGAAGCACTGCCAATGCAGTAAGAATTGCGCATGAAGCGATGCGACGGATCATGATCTTGCGGCTAACCTTAGAATCCGCCTTAACGGTTACCTGTGTTTCAGTCATAGAAAATACACTTCCTTTCTTCCGGACTTTACCGTCGGCCCCTGGAATCACACCGGGTCAACCTCATCTTGGATATGAATTTATGAGGCTTGCGGGCTTACGCTTCTGGCGCTCACCGCCGGTCGGAGAATCACACTCCGCCTTGGACGCTACTGATTATACATCGGCAGTTGTTTTTGTAAATACCTTTTCGTGCGCGAAAAAGAAAATCAGAAATAGTAAGTGTGATCAACAGCAGTAAAGATGCCTTCGAGCGGATCCACGCCCGGTTCTTCTGCCAGGCAGCTCAATACAAAGTCCATCATCTGGAGCTGGTCTATCGAGGCATAGTAACCTCTGCCGTTGATCGAGATATCGTAATACTCAGGCTCGCTCGGATATTTCGGCAGGATCTTGATAACGAGGTTGTCCGAGATTATCGTGATGTCAGCCAGATAGAGATCCAGGGTAGAGCCTTTCGGAGTCTCCCATTCGCCGATCGCATAAGTGCCGCTGAAGCTGACGGACGTATCGTGGTCATAGAAGGTGAGGAAGCGGTAAGACGCATCCAGCGCCTCCATGCCGTAAGCATCGGTGATGTAATAAGTGTCGAGCCAGTAGTCACATTTTCGCGCATCGAAATCATAGATCGTGGCATCCTCCATCTGAAGCATCATGGAGATGTCATTCTGCGAATGGAATCTCAGATCGCCGATCTGGAATCCGTAAGATCCGTAACCGATATCGCGGCTCGTGTCATCGATCAGGACGGAAGTCTCGACAGCCGTCGTTATCTCAATGGTTGTAGTCGTTGTTGCTTCGGTGGTTGTCTCGGAGGCAGTTGTCTCGGAGGTTGTTGTTGCCGCCGTCGTCGTGGAAGTCGCAGCAGAGGTCTCCGTGACTGACGGTATGGAAGTATCTGAAGGAACAGTGTCGCATGCGCACATGAATACGCCCGCAAGAAGTGCGAGTGCTGCAAGCTTTTTGAACTTGGATTGCCTGATCCTGAGCGCCATTAAACCACCGGTCCTAAAAAACAAACTGGTGCAATTATATACCTTGGCCGGGGATATTCCACTACCGTATGAATGAAGGTATCGGCAATCTTACTTGATCGTCTCGCCCGCAGGTTTGTTGAAGAAGATCTTCTCAGCCTTGAACTGCAGGATGCATGAGCCTCCCCTGATGAAGGAGAACATGGAGGCATTCTTATCGCTGTTGTTGGTAACGATAAGCTTATCAAATACCGCTTTGCCGTCCGTCGAAGCGAGCGCTCTCGAGAGATTCGCGACCTTCTCGTCAGCGATGGTGAATACGAGATTATCCGTAAGTCCCGCACTGAGCAGCCACGGCTGGACCGACAATGACAGAGGCGCCGGCGTATCCGGAAAGATCGAGTGCCTCGTCATGGTAAACTTCAGCCTGTTGTTCTTAAGTTCCTTGATAGTGAGCGTGTAGTAAGCAGGGTACGGAGGTCCCGTGAAGTCATCGAAAACATCTACAACGTCTTCATTACCGAGATCCTGCCATCCGGTCTTGAGCCTGACAGACTCATTGCCTGATTTGAACTCGTTTATGAGGTTATCGATCTCGGCCTTGATCTCCTTGGAGAACTCGAGATCCGAATAAAGCTTATTCGTCTGATAACGGATGAACGAAGAATATGTTGCTTCGAGCAGGAGCTTAAGCCTCTTGGTCTTCTGCTCAGGGAACAGGCGCAGGGCACTCGCGATCCTTGCAGCGCACTCGGGCAGGTTTGTGTTGTAATCTCCCGTCTCGAATCTGATCCTGGCATCGTGATAGACCTGCAGATATATGCTGTATGCCAGAAGCGGATCGGGATTGCCTGCTTCGCCCGTCAGGAGCATATCTGCGAACTTGAGCTTAGCCTCCGTGATGTTGTAGTTCGAAGCTATCGCAAAGTAAGAGAATGCCTTATCGTAATCGGGCTTGCCGTTGATCTTGCCGTCGTAATATATGAATCCCAGGGCATTGGCAGCATATCCGAAGCCGAATTCCTTGAGCAGGATGTTAAGGAGCCTCACTGCCTCGCGGTAGTCGCAGGGGAAGGCATTGTTGCCGCCGTTACATGCGAATGCCTTGAGTTTTAATGCCTCGAAAACATGTTCCTCGCACAAAGTGTTCGTGAAGTTAACAAAGAGCGTGATTATATCTTCCGGTGCATCGACCAGGAGCAGGCTGTTATCCCAGTGATTGAGGAATGCGAGCATCTGGTCTCTGGTATATGTACGCTCGTCGTAAGGCAGGTCCTTGTTCTCCTCGAAGTTCTCGATAAGGGCAAGGAGCTCCGGGATCTTCAGGCAGTCTGAAGCAGTCCCGTGCGGGATCTCGCCGTTATCGATATCATCGGCGATCTGGGCGATCTTAACGAAGACCGTGACGATCATGTCCTCGTCGGTATTTGCGAGCGGCGGGAACGGGAAGCTCTCGATCATGTCCGGATCAGGTCCGAAGAGCTCGTCCAGACAAAGGTCTTCATAAAAATATGTGGTGATCGGATACCACCAGTCGAAGAGAAAGTCCTCAAAAGAAGTCTTGTATTCATCAAAATTCGTGAGCGCAGTCTTAAGGTCCGACAAAAGCATCGGATATTCGCTCTCACACTGGACGTCAAATCCCGTGAGCGGATAAGCCGCATTGGCATCGCCGCCGATGGCCTCGACCCAGCCGATATCGTACCTGCAGAGGTCGATCAGCTTTTCCTGTGTCATAAAGATGTAGGGTTTACGTTTACTCATGTTTCTATTATAAACGGGGCAGGCACCGTATTAAAGACTTGACAAAATGTTGGCCGATAAGTTGAATCTTTTTTTGCTGCATTTCTGAGTCTCGGGGTTTTCGAGAACTTGGTGCGATATTGCTAATTCAACAAATTCTCCGCCATCAGCACCGATGTCGGATTTGCCCCGGATCATGGCCATGTTTGGACACCAAGTACTCGAAAACTATGACAAAAATGCCGCCCCGTAGATTGGGACGGCATGGTCAGCAGTTTTCAGTAAACAATTACTCGACCGTAACGCTTTTCGCGAGGTTTCTCGGCTTATCGACGTCCAGACCTCTTGCGCAGGATACGTAGTAGCCCAGAAGCTGGAGCGGAACTACGGCAAGGGATGCCGCGAACAGCTCGTTGATCTTAGGAACGTAGACTACGAAGTCGGCGGAATCCTCGATCGCATAGTTGCCGAAAGAGGTGAGCGCCATGAGGTAAGCGCCGCGCGCCTTGGTCTCGACCAGATTGGAGAGGGTCTTCTCGTAGAGTGAGCTCTGAGTGAGAACGCCGATGACGAAGGTGCCTTCCTCGATGAGGCTGATCGTTCCGTGCTTGAGTTCGCCTGCAGCGTAAGCTTCGCTGTGGATGTAGGAGATCTCCTTCATCTTGAGGCTTCCTTCGAGCGTGATCGCGTAGTCGATGCCGCGGCCGATGAAGAAGATGTCCTTCTGGGCTGCGAGCTTTGCTGCGAACCACTGGAGACGCTCTTTGTCTTCGAGCACCTTGTTGATCTTGGCAGGAATGGACATTACTTCAGAAGTAAGTTCGCCTGCTGTCTGTTCATTGATCGCGCCCTTGGCGAGTGCGAACTTGATAGCGAGGACATAGCAGACCGCGAGCTGTGCCGAGTATGCCTTGGTCGTAGCGACGGAGATCTCGGGACCTGCCAGTGTGTAGAGAACGTAGTCTGCTTCGCGGGCGATGGAGGAACCTACGACGTTAACGATCGCAAGTGTCTTGATGCCCTTGGCCTTTGCTTCTCTCATCGCTGCGAGAGAGTCTGCCGTCTCACCGGACTGGCTGATGATGATGCAGAGAGCGTCCTTATTAAGTGGCAGGGTTCTGTATCTGAACTCGGAAGCGAGCTCGCATCTTACGGGGATGCCTGCCAGTGATTCAATGATGTACTGTGTGCAGCAGCCTACGTGATAAGCGGAGCCGCATGCGACGATGTAGATCTGGTTGAAGCTCTTGATGTCTTCGTCAGTAAGACCTGTACCCGTGAGATCGATCTTGTATGAATCGCCGTCAGGTACTACGACGGAACTTAAAGTGTCGGAGACTGCCTTGGGCTGCTCGTGGATCTCCTTCATCATGAAGTGCTCGAATCCGCCCTTTTCAGCTGACTCTGCGTCCCAGTCGATCTCGGTGGGCTTCTTCTCAACGGTGTCGCCGTCCAAGTTATAGAAGGTGACGTTGCCGGGTTCGAGGCATGCCATCTCGAGATCGTCGATGTAGTAAACGGATCTGGTGTACTTGAGGATGGCGGGAACGTCAGATGCGAGGTAGGAAGCATCCTTGTCGTAGCCGATGATCATCGGGGAATCCTTACGTGCAACGAAGATCTTGCCCGGGTGATCCTTGAACATTACTGCGAGAGCATATGAGCCTCTGACACGGACCATGGTCTTGGCGAGCGCTTCGATTGGGTCGTGTGTGTATTTCTTGTAGTAGTAATCGATCGTCTTGATGGCGACTTCGGTATCAGTCTCCGAATAGAACTTGTAGCCCTTGCGGATCATCTTGTCCCTTAATTCCTGGTAGTTCTCGATGATTCCGTTGTGAACGCCTACAACGTTATAATCGTCAACGATATGAGGGTGTGCGTTGTTCTCTGTGGGTTCGCCGTGTGTGGCCCATCTTGTGTGGCCGATGCCGCAGGTGCCCTTGAGCGCTGCTCCGCCGTCTGTCTTCTCGGCGAGGACCTTGAGTCGGCCCTTTGCCTTGACGACTACAGGATTCTTGTCGCCGTCTCTTACTGAGAGACCTGCCGAGTCGTAACCTCTGTACTCGAGCTTTGCAAGACCGTCCAGGAGGATAGGAGCTGCTTTTTTCTTACCTGTGTAACCGACTATTCCGCACATATGAAGAATATCTCCTTAATTTAATTGAAGTATTTTATCACAGTATCATAGTGTGGTTTAAGAACTCTCTGGGTATGGTAATCATTCGCAATAGGTATAATGAACGATATCGGATATTATTCGTCATATGTCGAAAATAGCTATTGATAATCATCTCCAAACCATATAAAGTAAGTTGGTTGTATATAGGGAAAAGCTATAACAGCCAATCTTAATTCCATTTTGAAAGGTGGAAGAGCACATGCTTGAACTGCAGAATATCAGCTTCCACGCTGACGACAAAGACATTCTTAAAGATATAAATCTTAAGATCGACGACAAGTTCGTCGCAATCACCGGACCTAACGGCAGCGGCAAATCCACGCTCCTGAAGATCATCATGGGCATCATTACCCCCACATCAGGAAAGATCATTTTCGACGGACAGGACATAACGGACCTTGCCGTCAACGAGCGTGCCAACCTCGGAATGAGCTTCGCGTTCCAGCAGCCCGTAAGATTCAAGGGCCTCAAGGTCATTGATCTTCTGAACATTGCCGCAGGCAAAGAGCAGAACCCGGCCAAGATCCGCTCATATCTTAAGGCTGTCGGTCTCTGTCCCATGGATTACCTGAACCGCGAGATCAATGACACTTTGTCGGGCGGTGAGATGAAGAGGATCGAGATCGCAATGGCAG
This sequence comes from Saccharofermentans sp., assembly GCA_024695565.1. Next base: position 6,217 of record JAILHX010000045.1, read on the forward strand.
CCGCAAGAGGCGGTAAGATGAGCCTTTTCGATGAGCCGGAAGCAGGAATCGACCTCTGGAGCTTCCAGAGCCTGATCGAAGTTTTCGAGAACCTGAGAAACGTAACAAACGGAAATATTCTTATAATCAGCCATCAGGAGAGGATCCTGGAGATCGCCGACAAGATCATCTACCTCAAGGAAGGATCCGTTGAGGAATATGATGATTCTGCCAAGGTGATGGATGAACTTGACATGAGACGCAGGGGCGGATGTGACTGCGCATTTGGTCAGAAGGGGGTGTCTTGCAATGGATGAGCTCGAGAAGAGAATGTTAAAAGAAGTTGCAGAGCTCGACAGCCTTCCCGTCGGCGCGTTCAACATCAGAAGCAACGGTAAGAGCGAGGGCAGAAACTCAACTGCCAATATTCAGATCGAGTCCAGGGAATCAGGAGACGGCATCAACGTCTACTTCAAGGACGGCACGGTAAACGAATCCTGCCACATCCCCGTCATCATCTCGATGTCCGGCCACAAGGAGTGTGTCTATAACGACTTCTTCGTAGGTTCAGACTGCGACGTCACCATCATCGCAGGCTGCGGCATCAGCAACTGCGGCGGTCACGACAGCCAGCACGACGGCATCCACACATTCCACGTCGGAAAGAACTCGAAGGTCAGGTACATCGAGAAGCACTACGGCGAAGGAACAGGCACCGGCAAGCGCCTCATGAATCCCACGACCGTCGTTTACCTCGAAGAAGGTTCCACGATGGACATGGACACTTCCCAAATTGCCGGAATCAACGACACCTGCAGGATCACGAAGGCTGAGATCGGTCCTAATGCCACGCTCATAATGCACGACAAGATCCTCACGAACTTCGACCAGACAGCAAAGGCCGAGATCACTGTTGATCTTAACGGTGACGGTTCAGTCTGCGACATCGTCAGCCGCGGCGTTGCAAAGGGCGAGTCCGAGCAGGACGTTATCATCGACATCTCCGGCAACGCGCAGTGCAAGGGCCACGCCGAGTGCGATTCCATCATCATGGACAAGGGTGTCATCGTCGCAACACCGAAGCTCAAGGCCACCTGCGTTGACGCTTCGCTGATCCACGAAGCCGCCATCGGCAAGATCGCCGGCGAGCAGATCACCAAGCTCATGACGCTGGGCCTCACCGAGACCGAAGCCGAGCAGAAGATCATCGAAGGCTTCTTAAGGTAAGTTGTTATTGTTTTTTCTAGGGCTTTCTAGGGCCGCCTCGCTTTTCTTGCGGGGCGGTTTTGTTTTGGGGTTAAATCGCTTCTTGTACACGGAAAATACCTTTTTGGAGGGCGGAAAAGGTAGAAAAAATGTACAACGGGTGTTGGCATCGATTGCTCGGGCAAATCTCGGGCAAAAACAGGGGTCAAATTGCCCGAAAAAAAAGTAAATCCATGCCAACTTACTCTTTTTCGGGCAAAATCAGGCCGATATTTGCCAGAATTTTGCCCGAAGCGGCTGACAAAGACGTTCGGCTTGGGAGCGAAAAGTCAACAAAACCCCCGGAAAACCCTGCGCACCATTGAGAGCGAACCCTCACACCAACCCTCATATTAATAAAACAATAAATTCCCGAATGTGATAAAATAACTTTAACATTTTTATCCGGAGGGCTGTCATATGGGACTTAATTTCCGCAAATCAATTTCTTTGGGCAAGGGCTTGAGGATCAACTTAAGCAAATCGGGACCCAGCGTATCGTTCGGAAAGAGCGGATTCAGACAGTCCATTAACCTGAAGGGACAGGCCAGGACCACGGTCGGCATACCCGGAACAGGCGTTTACTACACAAAGACATCCAATGTTAAGAACGTTGTCGGCGGACTGACCGGCAAGGATACAAAGGGCAAGAAGGGCAAGGGCGACGCAGATGAAAAGAAAGCGGCAAAGGCAGCACCTGCAGCCAGGGCAAATAACGAGGAGCTCATCGCCCAGTCCCAGGCGCAGATCCAGGATTTTGCTGCAGGACTCGAAGCGCTCAAGTCTGTTCATAAGCAGTCAGACGGTTACATCGACTGGGAGACAGTCAAGAACGGTGCGGTATCAGGCGAGTTAAGAGAGCTCGTACCTTTCGCCGAGAGCGTCTTAAACGGCGACATCGATTCCTATTACAAGGTCATCGCAGAGGTGGGACCTTTCGACGATCTTCTCGAATACGGCAGCGGATTTGAGGTAGGCACGGACGATCCCCGGATGCTCGAAGTTGAGTTCCAGGTCAAGTCAGAAGATATCATTCCTACCCAGTATCCAGACATGAAGGCAAGCGGCGAGCTGGTCATGAAGGAGTTCTCGAAGTCAGCTTACTATGAGCTCGTTCAGGACTATGTATCGAGCACGATGCTCAGGGTCGCGAGGGATGCGTTCGCACTCCTGCCGATCCAGACGGTGATCATCCACGCCGTTGATAAGGTTTTGAATCCCGCTACGGGCAATGATGAGGAAGTCACGATCTGCTCGGTTAAGATCAAGAGAGATGCTCTGGCTACGCTGAACTTCGAGAGGATCGATCCTTCGGACTGCCTCGAGAGCTTCGAGAGCAATGTCAAGTTCAGGAAGACTGCGGGCTTTGCCCCGGTCGACAGGGTCCTGGCCTGATTCATCCGGGCAGGCAGGGGTTCTTTGCCTGATTCATCCGGGGCGGCAGGTTCTGGCCTGATCGTCCGGAAAAAACAAATTGTATTGATAAACTGTAAACTTTCATACGGAAACCTGATAACAAAAACGTTCGCTTATTGATTTAATAACAGTGCCGATTAAACTAGTAACGTAGACGGTTTTTATGTGTGATACGCAACAGGCGCTGAGGGTCTTTTATGGCTGATCGAAAAAGAATAGCTTTGCTGCTTGGACAGGCTGATGAGTACTATCAGGCTCAGTTTGTCGAGGGCTTCATGGGCAATGCGTTCGAGCACGATATCGATGTGGTCATCTTCGGCAGTTATCTCAAATATCAGAACAGCAGAGTAAGAGAGATCGGCGAGACGGCGATATTCTCGCTCGTTCCCTATGAGGATTTTGACGCGATCGCCGTTATGGCTGATACGCTGCAGTCACCGGGTCTTGCAGACAGTTTGGAGGAGATCATCCACGAGAGATGCCACTGTCCGGTCCTTTTCGTTGACAAGGAGAGCAAGTATTTCCCGTCCATATTCCCGAACCACTATGACGATGCCAAGAGGATCGTGAACCACCTGATCGAGGATCATGGTTATACCGACATCGCTTATCTCACGGGCAAGGCGTGGCACAAGTATTCCAGACAGAGACTCCAGGCGTTCATCGATGCGATGTCCGAGCACGGTCTTACAGTCGGGAAAGACAGGGTCTTTTACGGTGATTTCTGGTATACGAGCGGCGAGAATCTCGGTGACAGGCTTCTCAAGAAGGGCGGCAAGCTCCCTCAGGCGATCGCATGTGCGAACGACTGCATGGCGATAGGTCTTGCGACGGCGCTTACCGACGGCGGGCTGAAGATCCCTGAAGATATTGCTGTTGCGGGTTACGATTCGACGGAAGAGGGCAGGTATTCGCCCCAGCCGATCACTTCGATCAAGCTTCCTGCAAAGCCGATGGGCGAGCATGCGCTCGAGATGCTTTTCGATCTCATGAACGGAAGGAAGGCCAAGCCATTCGAGAAGTACGGCGAATTTGTCTGCGGAAGCTCCTGCGGATGCAAGAAGCAGATCAACGAGATCGATACCAAATATCGAAAAGTCTGGCCCACGGACACCTCTCATAACAGTGTATTCTCTTCATTCAACCATTTGGATGAGGACCTCGTCATACAGAATGATTTCGACGGACTCATGAGGACCGTTTTCTCATATGTTTTCCAGGTAAGAGACTTCGAGAGCTTCAGCCTCTGTCTTAACGACAAGTGGCAGTCCAAGGCAAAGCTCATGGCAGGTTCTATTGAAGATTCGAGACTTAATGCGGATAAGCTGTCTGATACGGACAGGTATTTTGCGAGGAAGATGATGCACGTCATCGCGTGCCGTCCGGAGAATCTCAACTGCGACAGAGTCAGCGACGATGTCTTCTTCGACAGGGAGATCCTGATCCCTAGACTTGAGATGGAGCGCGAGAAGCCGGAGGCATTCTTCTTCACGCCAATGCATTTCGAGGACTCGGTATTCGGATATGCCGTATTGTCATTTACGACACCCAAATCCTACAAGAAGTCATACCGCTTCTGGCTCCACAGCGTAATGAGAGGAATCGAGAACTTCAGAAGATATGATGAGCTCATGGCGATCAACAAGAAGCTCGAAGCAAGTCTTGTCAGAGATCCGCTCACGGGTATCTATAACTACAACGGATTCATGAAGCAGATCGAAGACATAGTCGTCATGAAGCCTCTTAAGGAAGGCGAGAAGGTCGGCGCACTTGCGATCGACATCAAGAATCTGTCGAAGATCAATAACGACGACGGCCGTATCGCCGGCGACAACGCCATTATCAATGTCGGCCGTTTCTTAGACGACACGTTCCCCAAGGGTCAGGTATTCTGCATGGGCAACGGCGAGATGGTTGCCGTTGAGACCATAGCCGTCGAAGACGTCGAGGATATCGATGATATATTGGAAGAGCGCGTAAGAGAGCTCAACGAAAAGATCAGTGAATATAACGATTCGCTCGATCCGAAGGCCAGGAAGGTCCAGATCTACTACGGAACGGCTGCAGGGCATCCAAGAACGACAGACGATTACGAATCGCTCGTAAATGTTGCCCTGTCGCGCAAGAACAGCCAGAAGATCAATCTGCAGAGACTTGACGCGGATAATCTTAACGAAGACGAGATCAAGGAAGCGAGGATCGTTAACCGCATTCTTGATGAGAACAGGATCAATTACCACTTCCAGCCGATCATAGATGCGCACACAGGCGAGATCTTTGCTTATGAGGCATTGATGAGAGCCGACACGAATCCGTATATCCAGCCGCTTATCGTCATCAAGTATGCCGAGATCTTCGGCAGGCTCTATGACGTTGAGTACGCTACGTTCAGCAACGTCATAAGATTTGTCGAGGAGCATTCTGATGCGTTTAAGGCGGATGCGAAAATCTTCATCAACTCCATCCCGGGCCAGCGTCTTCAGAAGGATGACCTGTCCAAGATCTATGATATGACCAAGACTGCCGATGGCAAGCTCGTAGTTGAGTTTACCGAGCAGTCCGAGATCGATGATACAATGCTGAATGACATGAAGAAAGAGTATCAGAGCCTCGGATTCGAGACCGCCGTAGACGATTACGGAACAGGTTATTCCAACGTCAGCAATCTTCTCCGCTACATGCCGAACTACGTCAAGATCGACAGAGCGCTTCTTGCGAACATTCAGGATTCGCCGCAGAAGCAGCACTTCGTAAAGGACATCATCGAATTCTCACACGATAACGACATCATGGCATTGGCAGAAGGCGTCGAGACAGCAGAAGAGATGGCTACTGTCATCCGTCTGGGTGTTGACCTCATTCAGGGCTATTACACATCAAGACCTTCGGAGATCATCCGCAAGGAGATCGACCCTGATATCAAGGCTGAGATCCTAAGACACGCCAAGACCCGTGCCGAAGAAGGCATGCGCAAGGAGTATCTGGCAGGAAGAGAAGCAAGAGTCTCGCTCGCAGCCCTTGCAAAGGAAGGATTCAACACGATCATCATCTCTTCCGGCGAAGTCACTCACAGAGACATCGTCATATCGGGTGTCCCCGGTGACGAACCGCAGATCAGCGTTGAGATCCAGAGCGGATACAAGGGCAGGATCCTCTTTGAGAACTGTTCTTTCACAGGCAGGAAGCGCGAAGCTGCGATCAATATCGACAAGGACTGTGACGTAACGGTCAGCTTAAGCGGCGAGAACAGGATGCTCGAAGGCGGAATCAAGCTGGCATCCACATCGAACCTCATGTTCGAAGGTGACGGCAATCTGTCCGTTAACGTATCGAATGCCGAAGCATTCGGTATCGGTAATGATATGGATTCCTATCACGGAGACATAGTTTTCGATCAGGACGGACTTATCGAGATCACAGTCAACGCGGCAAAGGGCGTTGCTATCGGAAGCGGACTGGGCGGACATGTCACCATCAGGAGAGGTGCATACAGATTAAAGCTCCTGGGCCAGATGGGCGTCGGTATCGGTTCGATCTCAGGAGATATCGAACCGCTCATCAGCAACTGTTCGCTTGTGATCAACAGCGTTGCGCTGTCCGGAATAGGCATCGGTTCCATGACCGGCAGAAGCGACATCATGGTCGAGCACTCATCCGTAAACATGGATTTCCTCGGAAATGAAGTTGTCCTCATCGGCTCGAAGAGAAGTGACAAACTGCAGATCAGCATTTACAGTGTGGGATTTACGATGAAGGCCAGAGCCCATGATATTACGGGTATCGGTTCCGAATCCGCTTCACCTACCATTATCAACATCGATTACATCTCATTGAGGGTCGATCTCGAAGGCAAGACTGCAGGTATCTTCAGAGGCATGGACAAGACCGTCAAGGTCAGGATATCCAATTCCCAAACCACGGGCAGCATCGTAACTTCGCTTGATGTTCCGAAGCGTGCCGGAGAGATGGATTTTAACGCAACAGGTACTTCCCTTAATGTCACCATTAACGGAGAGAATCTGAACAGGGATTATATAAATCCTGATTCCTCTTCTATTTAAGACCAGTACAGATTACTTAAGATCGAGATAGATCGGGCAGTGGTCTGATCCCATTATGTCTGACAGCATGTTGGATTCTTTTACGCGCGGATTTATGCCGTCTGTCGTGAAGAAATAATCGATCCTCCAGCCTACGTTGCGCTCTCTGGCAAAAGTCTTGTAAGACCACCAGGTGTATTTCTCAGTATCGTCGGGATGAAGCATTCTGAACGTGTCCGTAAGGCCGCGCTCGATGAACTTATCCATATAAGCCCGCTCTTCGGGAAGGAAGCCCGAGATCTTGGCATTTGCCTTCGGATTGGACAGGTCGATCTCTTTGTGTGCGGTATTGACGTCTCCGCAGCAGATGACCTCCTTACCTTTGGCCTTCAGCTCGTCGACCTGGTCAAGGAAGCAGTCGTAGAATCTTAACTTGAACTTGACGTAATCGTCACCTCTGCCGCCGTTGGGAAAGTAGATATTGAACAGGACAAAGTCGCCGAAGTCAGCCTTGATGACGCGTCCTTCGTGGTCGAATTCTTCTACGCCGAAGCCGAAGTCAACGCTTACGGGGTCGATCTTCGAATAGAGCGCAGTGCCGGAATAGCCCTTCCTCTCTGCTGAATAGAACCAGCTCTTATAGCCCGGGATATCGGTGATCTCAGGTCCTAACTGCTCTCTTAACGCCTTGATCTCCTGAATTCCGATGATGTCCGCGTTTATTGCTTCGAGGCTCTCGGTAAAGCCCTTGGTTGCCACGGCTCTGATACCGTTTACATTCCAGCTTGCTATTCTCATAAAATACTCCATGAATTATAATTGCTATGGATAATTTTACTCTAATTAAGCTTTGGAAGGAAACGGATATGCGAATATTAGGCGCGATGCTCGGAGGCACGATCTCATCTTATTGTGTATCAGGAACCATTAAACTCGGTAAACCGTCTTTTGTCCGTGAGTTCCTTCTCGAAAACTTTCCGTTCAACGAATTCATAATCCCTGAGTTTGATACATATTCTTCGGAGAATGCCACACCCGAGTCCTACCGTGACGCGTTGAAGAAGATAATCGACGAGACGAAGAAGTCCAAATACGACGGCGTTCTAATCACGCACGGAACTGACACATGTGCTTTTTTCGCGCAGCTCGCAGCAAGGGTCTTATCAGGACTTGATATTCCTTACGTCATAACGGGCGCAATGCATGCTCCGGACATCGATCCGAAGGAAGCTTCGGGGAACCTCATGTATGCGGTACAGTGCCTCGAGGAAGGCAGGACCGGCGTCGTGTTCAGGGATGATGAGGGCGAGCAGCAGCTCTATCAGGCACACCTCATAATGTCGCCTGATATCTACGGAATATACAGCGAATATAAGGACGGATCTTCTTTCCATCCGAAGGAATATCCTGACTTCTTTAAGAAGAAGCTTCCCAAGATACTGGTAATTCCTGCGGTTCCCGGAAGCATAGTTACGGACGGGGATTTTGACAGAGTTCTGATCAGCTGCAATCACTCGGGCACGGCTTCTGTTGATCTCGTTCCGCTGGTTGAACGCTGGACAGCTGAGGGCAGGGAATGCTATATGGCTCCGGTCCCGAGGAAGGGCGCCGTTTATGAGAGCCGCAAGAAGCTTAAGGAAGCCGGTGCCGTTGAACTTACGGGAATGCCGCTTGAAGGCGCCTGGGCGGAGGTGATCCTCAGATGAGTCTGCCTCCAAAGATAATCGACAGTTCAGGCGCAGAATCGTTCGGCGGCAGCCAGATGTGGCTGCCCGATCCGATGCTCCTTAACAGCGGATGCGGAATAATCGCAGGCCTTGACTGCATCATGCGCCTCAAGGGTGAAGAGAGCATGACCAGAGATCAGTATTTCGAGAGATTTTTCGATGCCAAAGACTACATAAGACCCATCACGGTCGGTAAGAACCGCGAGAGCAGGAAGCTCTTCGGCAAAGAGTTCTTAGGGAGCTTCGGCGTCAGCGCGGGCAGGTTCAGGAAGGGCGTCAAAAAGCTTGCGGTAAAAGAAGGCCTCAAGGTCAGGGTAAAGCCCTTCAGATTCAGATGGTGGACCAAGATCCCGAAGTATCTGGAGTCGGGCGACCCGCTCGTAATGCTCATCACGGCCCCGTTCAACAACGTTGCGGTCGAGACGCCTTCGGGACATAAGACCATGTGCGGTTTCCACTGGGTCACGATAACCGGGATGGAGGATGATACGCTCTGGGTATCATCATGGGGATGGAAATGCAAGATGTCTGTAAAAGAACTCAGGCAGTTCAACGTCATACTGCACTTTTATTCCATATCGTTGGAAAAACAGAGCAACATAGTGTAAGGTATTGCAAGTGATTTATCTATTAAATATATAGGAGGATATGGAAATGAATAATGAGATTGCCGAGCAGATCAAGGGAATGTTGGTGGAAAGACTCAGAATTCCTGCAGACGAGCTTGAGTATGATTCCGAACTCTTCGGCGAGGACATCGGACTTGATTCGATCGACTCCATCGAGATCATTGTAGGAATCGAGAATCTCTTCGGAGTAGACATTTCCGGTGCAGGCGCTACAAAAGAGGATTTCCGTTCTATCGAGACACTTACAGCTTTTGTAGAAGCACATAAAGAGGGCTGATAATGCTTAATGAGAAGCGTTGTGTTATTACCGGTCTAGGCCTTGTATGCGCCATCGGTGATAATACAGAAGAATGTTTTGAATCAGCGCTCTCCGGCAGATCGGGAATCGAAGACGTCAAGAGCTTTGATACTTCCAACTGCTATTCACACAAGGGCGCTGAAGTTGATCTTACCAACGGGCAGCTCGCAAACGGCAGATATGACAGAACGACTGCTCTCGGAATCAAGGCGGCAGGCGAAGCGATCGCAGATTCCGGAATCGACATGAATTCCGGCATGGCATCCGAGATCGGTGTAATCCTCGGCAGCTGCATCGCAGGAGCTGCCTGTGTCGAGAAATACTATAACCGTAAGGTCAGGGGCGAAGAGGGCGATAAAGACGACCTCAAGTCCATGCCTGCATCCGTTATCGCAGGCAACGTCGCAGATTACTACAATGCAGGCGGCATGACCGCCAATATAGTTAACGCCTGTGCAGCAGGCACACTGAGCGTTTCCCTTGCGATCGACCTCATCAGAGGCGGCAAGGGTGAGATCTTCCTCGCAGGCGGATGCGATTCGTTCTCATCACTGGCTTATGCGGGATTCCACGCATTAAGGGCTCTGGCTCCTTCCGACTGCTCCCCGTTCAACCACAGCGACGGAATCACGTTGGGAGAGGGTGCCGGCGTTCTTGTAGTCGAGAGCTACGAGCATGCTGTAAAGCGCGGCGCGAAGATCTACTGCGATGTTTTAAGTTCAGGCGTAAGCTCGGACGCTTACCACATCACTGCGCCCAGACCGGACGGCGAAGGCCAGATGAGCGTCATCACGAGAGGCGTCAGGAATTCAGGCCTCGACTTCAAGGACATCGATTACGTTAATGCTCACGGTACGGGAACTGCAAAGAACGATGAGTCAGAGTTCCTGTCACTCAATACGCTTTTCGCAGACAACAAAGACTTATACGTAAGTTCAACCAAGTCCATGACCGGCCACTGCTTAGGCGCTGCAGGCGCTATCGAAGCGGTCCTTACGGTCAAGGCACTTACGGAGGGCAAGCTCCCTCCCACAACGGGCTATTCTGAAGAAGATCTCAAGGTCTTAGCTGAGAAGTCCGGGAACATCAACTTCATTGCCAACAAGCCTGTTGAGAAAGAGATCAAGTACGCGATGTCGAACTCTTTTGCGTTCGGCGGAAACAACGCGAGCATCGTATTTGCGAAGGACCCTAACGTACTTAATCTCTCATGCCCCAAGCAGGATCTCTACGTTACGGGCATCGGCATTGTCAGCGGCGAATTTGACGAAGCATCTGACAGCTATATTGCCAATATCGATTCGGATGTTTTCAAGGCATACGGAGTCAAGTCCGCATTCTTAAGAAAGCTCGACAGACTCTCACAGCTCCAGCTCCTCAGCGGACTTAAGGCACTTGAAGATGCAGGAATCACGGTAGGCCCTGAGAACGAAGGCCATATCGGCATCTGCATCGGAACCAACGACGGACCGATGACGGAGATCGCCAATTTCCAGAAGGGCATAATCAGGGACGGTATCGACAAGGGAAGCGCGTTCGCATTCCCGAACACTGTTTATAACGCTGCGGGCGGGTATCTCAGCATCGCAACGGGCATCAAGGGTTATAACGTTACCATTGCAAACGGATTCCAGTCCGGACTTCAGAGTGTCTGCGCAGCTGCAGGCGCGATCATGTTCGGCTATGAGAACATAATGCTCGCATCGGGCACCGACGAGTGCACGGAAATCGATACTGAGATCTATACCGACTTAGGCTATGCCGGCAAGGGCAGCATGAAGCTCGGTGAAGGTTCCGTCACTTGCGTTATCGAAAAGGATTCGAGCTCAGCAGAAAGAGGCACCAAGCGCTATGCGAAGATCGGCGGATTCTCTTCCTGCAGAGATACATCAGGTGACAGATCCGATAACGCGAGATTGTCCGAGACTGCGCTTACAAAGGCGGTCATGAGCGTGTTAGAAGAGGGCGGAATGCAGCCTTCGGACATCTCATGCATTTACGGCTTCGGCAACGGCATTGAGGATATCGACAAGTTCGAGATGGAAGTCTATAAGAAGATCTTCGGCGATGATATCGAAGTAAAGCTCGTGAAGAAAGATTACGGCGAAGCAAGAGCCGCATCTTCTTCACTGCAGTTTGCAAAGCTTGCAGAAGATATCCGTGATGGCAGATTCGAGAGCGGCATCGCAGTATCACTCGGTACGAGTGCTCTTTATTCGGCAGTATTACTTACCAAAGCGTGATCTTTAGTCAGGGGAAGAACTATGGGCAAGACAGCAGTTGTTACAGGCGGTTCGAGAGGAATAGGCAAGGCGATCGCGTTAAGGCTCGCCAAAGAAGGCTATGACATTGCAGTCAATTATGCGAGCAACGATGAAGCCGCAAAAGAAACCTGCGAAGAGATAAGAGCTCTTGGCGTTAACTGTGAGATCTATAAGGCTGACACATCCGATGTCGCCCAGGTCAAGGCGATGTTCAAGGAGATCAAGAAGAGCTTTGAGACGATCGATGTTCTGGTCAACAACGCAGGCGTCGTTGACGATGCATATCTTCTCATGATCAGACCCGATTCACTGCAAAGGAGCCTTGCCATCAACATTCAGGGCTACATCAACTGCGCACAGGCAGCCAGCCTTAAGATGTGCTCACAGAAGAGCGGCAAGATCATAAACGTATCTTCCGTAAGTTCGATCCTCGCAGTTCCTGGACAGACTGTTTACAGTGCAACCAAGGGCGCGGTCAACTCCATGACTCAGACAATGGCAAAGGAGCTCGCTCCTTACGGCATCCAGGTCAACGCGGTAGCTCCCGGTTTTGTCGGCACCGACATGATCAAGTCGATTCCGGGCGACCTCGCCGAGAAGTATCTGGACGCTGTTCCCATGAAGCGCTTCGGCTCGGCCGAAGAAGTCGCTTCCTGCGTGGCAAGCCTCGTCTCGGACGGCTTCTCATACATGACCGGTCAGGTCATAGTGCTTGACGGAGGATTAAGCCTCTGATCGTTTTCGAGGTCACGGTATTAATATGAAAGTACTTATTCTTAACGGCAGTCCCAAGCTTGAGAGGAGCAACACCTTAAACGTAACAAATGCGTTCGTTTCAGGTTTCCCCGAGGGCACGGAAGTCAGGAAGATCGACATCTATGCCAAAGACATCAAGCCCTGCAGAGGCTGCTTTGCATGCTGGGCATCTCCTGACGGCACATGCGCCATCAAAGATGACATGCCTGAGATACTAGAGGCAATTAAGGAAGCGGATGTCATCATCGAGAGCTTCCCGCTCTACTTCTACGGAATGCCCTCCCAGCTCAAGGCCGTTACCGACAGATGCCTGTCGCTTGCTGAGCCCTATATGGGCGGCAGATCCGACGATGGCCAGACATTCAATAAGATGAGGGATAATTCCATCTTCGATAAGAAGTTCATCGTCATCAGTTCCTGCGGTTATGTCGAGCTCGAACCCGTATATCCCGCGCTCCTTGCGCAGTACGATCTGATCTGCGGCGGCAGGGACAGATACACCTGCATCCTCTGCCCGATGGGAGAGATCTTCATGACGGGCAAGGCTAAAAGGCAGATAAGGGTATACTTAGACGACCTCAAGAAGGCCGGCGCCGAGTACTGCGAGAGCGGCTTTAAGCTCAGCGCTGAGACGATCCGTAAGCTCCAGATCCCGATCCTGTCACCCGAAGGATTTGCCACGCTCACAAGTTCGCACATGAACGAAGGCGGATGGGCTGCGAGCAGGATGAATCCGGAATCAACACAGTAACCGTTACTGATCCCGTCTGCTTTTTATTATTTAATTTAAATTCATGTATATATATCTGCCTTTATCAAAGTACTGCTAAAATTTGCGGCAGAATTTGAGGGCGAGGCCTCAAGTTTACCCTCAAATTTAAACAGATTTGAAGAATTAGAGGCTGAATTTGAGGGCGAGGCCTCAAGTTTACCCTCAAATTATAAAATCATCCGGCTCTGGTCATTCAATTGAATCAGGCATATGCCCACAAAATCGAAAAGCCACTTAATATAAGATCCCGAGTGGCATATAAAGACCGGATACTCTTTTCAGGATTCACGATCTTACCCGTCAAATATGGCAAACAACAAAATCCTTTGACTATCAAAGTACTTGACAAAGGCTTCTGTCTGTGAAATACTTTGACAATCAAACTATTTAACGTGGGGGCATACTATGCCCGTAAGACAGACGATAGAAGAAGGTTGTTAGATATGACAGGCAGAATCATAGGACTCGGTTCTTATATCCCCAAGAAGGTCGTTACCAATGACGACTTTGCTTCGTTCCTCGACACGAGCGACGAGTGGATCACCGAGCGTACCGGAATAAAAGAGAGACATATTGCAGACCACATCAC
>JAILHX010000049.1 GCA_024695565.1 Saccharofermentans sp.
GTCCATATCGCCGAAGAAGTCCTCGATGCCCTGGATATCCATGAATACGAGGAAGTTGTCGTCGTTATCGGGATCTGTGATAAGTCCTGAAGAGATACCTGCAACAGGTCTCTTGATCGGAACGCCTGCGTCCATGAGTGACAATGTGGAAGCGCAAACGGAACCCTGTGATGTGGAACCGTTACTCATTGTGATCTCAGATACTGTTCTGATCGAGTAAGGGAACTCTTCCTCTGAAGGAAGTACAGGAATGAGAGATCTCTCAGCGAGCGCGCCGTGACCGATCTCACGTCTTCCGGGTGATCTGGAAGGCTTAGCCTCACCTGTTGAGTAACCCGGGAAGTTATAGTGGTGAATGTATCTCTTGTATGTCTGTTCATCAAGGCCTTCGAGCTTCTGAGCTTCGTCAAGAGGAGCCAATGTACAGATGTTCATTACCTGTGTCTGGCCTCTCTGGAAGAAAGATGAACCATGAACTCTGGGGAGTACTCCGACTGCTGCAGACAAAGGTCTGATCTCATCAAGAGCTCTGCCGTCAACTCTGACATGCTCTCTGAAGAGATAATCTCTTACGACCTTCTTCTCGAGCTTGTAGATAGCATCGGGTGCCCACTTGGAGAGACCCTCTTCCTTCTCTTCGAGCATAGCTGCAACTTCTTCCTGAAGAACTGCAACGTTGCCGTCTCTTACTTCCTTATCCTTGGAGAGGACTGCCTGACGCATTCTGTCCCAACCGTATTCCTTAACAGCTTCGAAGATCTCTTCCGGAACGTCAGCTGACTCGTATGTGAACTTCTCCTTACCGATCTCAGCAACGATACCGTTGATGAACTCACAGATCTTCTTGATCTCTTCGTGACCTTCTGCGATAGCATTGAGCATTACGTCATCAGGTACTTCGTTAGCGCCGGCCTCAACCATGCAGATCTTTGTGAGAGTACCTGCAAGAGTAACGTACATATCGGAAACTTCACGCTGCTCGAGTGTAGGGTTGATGATTGTCTTGCCGTCGATGAGACCTAATACTACGCCGCCGACAGGTCCCTTCCACGGGATATCGGAAATAGCGATAGCGATTGATGTACCGAGCATAGCTGTGATCTCGGGAGAGCAATCAGGATCAACTGACATAACGAGGTTGTTTACGCAAACGTCGTTTCTGAGGTCCTTAGGGAACAAAGGTCTGATAGGACGGTCGATAACACGGGATACGAGAATAGCCTTCTCGCCGGGTCTTCCCTCTCTCTTAAGGAAACCTCCCGGAATCTTGCCTACGGCATACATCTTTTCCTCGTAATCTACTGAAAGCGGGAAGAAATCGATCCCCTCACGAGGTGTAGCACTTGCTGTTACTGTTGAAAGCACGCTTGTCTCACCGTATCTGATAAGAACGGATCCGTTTGCAAACTGTGCGATCTTACCGGTCTCGACAACCAACGGTCTGCCGGCGATTTCAGTTTTGAAAATCTTTTCCATCTGAAACTCCTTTATGAAATATAGAATTTTGTAAAGGAGGTAGTTCGTAGATTCACGGTCCGAGCAATTCAAATAAGCTCGATGTTCGGGCAGTCAATCTACACACTACACTCCTTATCGAACTTAATAATTATATACTAAAAGCGGAATAAGACAAACTTAACTTAAATGAGAGCCTTTGCAATAGCCTTGGCAAGCCCCTTATGTCCTTCTGCATCCAGATGAAGTCCGTCCTCCTTGGACGGCTTGATATGGAGCTTGGCATCCAGGAACATGCATCCGTGCTTATCGGCTACTTTCTTGTAGTATTCAGCCAGACGTCTGGACTTATCAATGGCCGCTTCATTGAACGAACCGCTGAAAGGACCTGTCAGAATGTCAGCTGTAATCTCCGGAGGAGACACGATAAGGATCTTAGGGACATAACCCTGTTTAAGATCCATGACCTTCTCGGCCTTCTGAACGATCTCGTTAAGGCCTGAAGCTATTGCATCCGGAGTTGCTTTAAAGATGTTCTTCATGTCGTTTGTTCCAAGCATTATGACCAGATAGTCAACGGGTCTGTGCGTGCAGAGGATCCCCTTGATGTAATCGACACCCTTCTTCCAATCGTCATTGGGGTCTTCGAAAACCGTCGTTCTGCCGTTAAGTCCTTCTTCAATGACCTTGAAGCCGTCACCAAGAAGGCCCTGCAAAAGACCAGTCCACCTTACCGTATCAGGGAATCTGTCACCTGTAACAGGATTGTATCCGTATGTATTTGAGTCACCAAAGCAAACAACTGATTTCATCGGTTATTCCTTTACTGTAGCCAGATCGTCGAGCCAGACATTGCGGGAAGCATCAGAAGGCATTCTCCAGTCGCCTCTCGGAGACAGGGATACCGTACCGACCTTGGGGCCGTCCGGAACGCAGGATCTCTTGAACTGCTGGGCAAAGAACCTGCGCATGAACGTCTCTTCCCACTTATAGATCGTGTCAGCATCGTAAACACCTTCGAATGCCTGAAGAGCCATTCTGTAGATTTTCGAGGGCTTGAATCCGAATCTGATCATGTAATAGAGGAAGAAATCGTGGAGTTCATAAGGTCCTACAGTCTCTTCTGTCTTCTGCGAGATCTTACCGTCTTCCGTAGGCGGTAAGAGTTCAGGTGATACAGGTGTAGCAACGATATCCGCGAGAGCCTTTGAGAGCGTAGGATTCGTCTCAGCCGTTCTCTGCGCCTCATAGGATACGAGATATCTTACGAGAGTCTTCGGGATGGAGCAGTTGACACCGTACATGGACATGTGATCTCCGTTATATGTGGCCCAGCCCAAAGCGAGCTCTGAGAGGTCACCGGTACCTACAACGATACCGCCCTCCTGATTTGCTATATCCATGAGAATCTGCGTACGTTCCCTTGCCTGGGAATTCTCGTATGTGATGTCATGGACATCAATGTCATGACCGATATCTTTGAAATGCTGAACTACCGCATCAGAGATAGAGATCTCTCTTAAAGTACAGCCGTACTGTTCAGCAATGTTTACAGAGTTGTTCTTCGTTCTTGATGTCGTACCAAAGCCCGGCATCGTAACGCCGATTATGTCTTTCCTGTCCTTGCCGAGCTTATCGAAAGCATGGATCGTCACGATCAGGGCTAATGTGGAATCCAGACCGCCCGACAGACCGATGACTGCGTGCTTGCAGCCAATTGCCTTAAGTCTTGTATATAGGCCTGCAGCCTGCATGTTCAGGATATCTTCGCATCTTGCTGCAAGATCTTCGGTATTCTCCGGAACGAACGGCGTCTTGGAGAACTTCCTGTTAAGAGTGATATCCGGGAATACAGCATCGAATCTGACGATCTCTACCCCGCTATATCCCGTGAGATCGTGAGAGAAAGTGTTTGCCTTACGTCTATCTGATTCGAGGCGCTCCAAGTCGATATCTGCATAAATGACCGCTTCATCTTCATCCTCATTGGCAAATCTCCTGCTCTCATTAAGGATCCTGCCGTTTTCTGCGATTATGTTATGGCCTGCGAAAACAAGATCCTGCGTGGACTCTCCTATTCCCGCATCACAATAAACATAAGCTGCCATGAGCTTGGCACTCTGCATCTTGACCAGGTCTCTTCTGTACTTTGCTTTGCCGATGATCTCATCAGAGCAGGACAGATTGAAGATGATCTGCGCGCCGTTATTAACATATTCTTCAGAAGGGCTGGAAGCTACCCAGAGGTCCTCACAGATCTCAACGGCAAAAGTGAGATCATTGCAGTCGAAGACCATTCTGCCGAAGCAGACGTCATCTTCTATCGTTACATTCTCAGGCTCGGTAAAAGGAGTGAAATGTCTTAATTCATAGAACTCGGAATAGTTGGGAACATTCTGCTTGGGAACGATACCCAGGATTTCTCCCTGATGGAGAACGGCCGCACAGTTATAGAGCTTGCCGCCGACCTGTACCGGAAGGCCTACGATGATGACGGTATTAAGACTGCTTGTCTGCTCAGCTATGTCATAGAGACCGTCGATAGCCTTATCAAGCAATGCATTCTGATCAAACAGATCGCCGCAAGTATAACCGGTAAGTCCTAACTCCGGAAAAACAACCACTGCAGTATCGTTCTCTGCAGCCTTCTTCGCTAATAGAACAGTCTGGCTGACATTGAAGTCAACGTCACTGACCTTAACAATCGGACTTGCTGCCGCCACTCTGATAAAACCGTCAAGCATAAGTAGTACCTCCAGGGGTTTCCTGACTTTTAATTATAACATCGAATTTGCTTTGGCAACAAAAAAAGCGGTCCCCTTGGGAACCGCTTTCTGTTCATAATCCGTTGAAAGATTACTTTCTGATGCCGAGCTTTGCGATAAGTGTTCTGTAGCGCTCGATATCAACTGCTGCAAGATAGTCAAGGATGTTTCTTCTCTTACCAACCATCATGAGAAGTCCTCTTCTGCTGTGGTGGTCGCCCTTGTGAGTCTTGAGGTGTTCTGTGAGGTGATTGATCCTGTAAGTAAGAAGT
>JAILHX010000094.1 GCA_024695565.1 Saccharofermentans sp.
ACGCCACAAAAGAAGAAAGATTAGCCATAGGCAAACGTATTCACGATGGTGAATTAACAATACGTGAGGCTTCAAAAGAATACGATATCTCTGAGAGAACTATTAGCAAATGGGTAGCTCAATACAGAGAATCAATTGGTGAGAAGAAGCCTCTTAAGAAAACCCAGAATAATGTTTTAAGCAATGAGAGAGCAGCTTACGAGAACATGTCCAGAGAAGAACTTATCGATGCTCTTATCTTGTCTAAGGCAAATGAATTGAGGGCAAAAAAAGGCTACGAAGTGAGAGGAGTTGGTGCAAACAAGGAATTCGTTACATCAGACGAAGAGAATTCGAAATAGTATTTGAACTTTCCGGGGATTTTCCGGTTAAGAAACTCTGTGATGTTTTAGGCGTCAACAGAAGCGGGTTCTACAAGTGGAAGAATCGCTTGGAAAAGCCGTCGGCTAAGATGAAATCTTTTATCCAGGATGTTCAGATATTCAAGGAATACCATGAGCGTTTCCCGTCTCACGGTTACCGCTGGCTTAACGCCAAGATCCGTTTGGATGAAGGTCTGGTTATGTCAGATCAGCGGGCTCACAGGTGTTGTAAGTTTGCCGGCATACAAAGCAAGACAAAGCACTACAGGTACAGGAAGTCAGGTGCGCCCAGCAGAGTCTTTCCGAATCTTATGCTCGCAGGTGTGAACGTTGACGGTCCTCTGCAGTGTGTCGTAAGTGACATGACGGCATTCAGGCTAAATAACGTATACCATGAGCTCACGCTCTATATGGATCTTTGGAACAACGAGATATTGACCTATGCCCTGTCAGCCAAGAAAGGCGACAGGATGACCTATATCAAGGGCTTAAACAGCCTTATAGAACTCAAGAAGATGAATCCTGATATTGAGATGGTCTTGCACACGGATCAGGGCTCCGTCTATGCTTCCAAAGAGTTCAACGAGGTACTTCCGCTGTTCAACATCACACGTTCAATGTCCAGAGCAGGAACCCCGACAGACAATGCATCTATGGAATCGATTAACGGTTGGATTAAGGAAGAAATGAAGTTGGACTTCCATCTTACCGGAGACGATGTAGAGCAAGAAATCAGTGAATACATCAGGTTCTACAACGAAGAACGGCCTGCGTACGCATTGAATTATCTGACTCCAAAACAATATCGAATGCTCTACCAAAAAGTTTAGGTGTATATTTTCTTGTTTGAGTGTCTACTTTTGCTTGACTAGTGCACCGTGATCTTTTCAGTCAGAACTTCCGTCATACGACTGAACTTTTGACTGAATTTCCGGCCATTTTCGCGTTTTTTCAGTCAGAACTTCAGTCATGCGACTGAACTTTTGACTGAAGTTACTCCGTGCTCGAAAACCTCGATCAAAAACTAGGTTAAAACCTATGGTTCAGACCATACTTTTTACCATAGAAATCCCCTCAAACCCCGAAAAACTATGGTAAAACCTATGGTCTATACCATACTTTTTAACATACTTTTCCCACGGACCAAGCACACAAAAAATAACCCAAACCGCATAAGCAGTTTGGGTTATCGAATGCTTCTTTATCAGAAAGACTTACTCAGTCCTCAACGCCGTTACCGGATCTTGTCTCGATGCTGACTTCGACGGGATGAGGCCGCCGATGAGTGTCAGGACGACGCTCAAAAGCGTCAGGACTACTGCGGCTGTCCAGGGCAGGATCGCGCTGACGTCGTCAGACTCTGCGAGCGAGTGGATCAGGGCGTTGATTGGGATCAGCAGGATCAGTGAGATGCCGACGCCGATGAGGCCTGCTAAGAAGCCGGTGATCATGGTCTCGGCGTTGAATACCTGCGCGACGTTGTGCTTGGAGGCACCCATGGCGCGGAGGATACCGATCTCTTTGCGGCGCTCGAGAACGCTGATGTATGTGATGACGCCGATCATGATCGAAGATACGATCAGTGAGATCGAGACGAATGCGACGAGGACGTAAGAGATCGTGTTGATGATCCTTGTGACGGACTTCATGAGTGCGCCTACGATGTCGGTGTAAACGATGTTCTTGTCATCTTCGCCGGCGTCAGCGACCATCTTGTTGTAGTCCTTCAGGATCGTTGTGATCTGATCCTTTGATTCGAAGTCCTTCGGATAGATGGTGATTGACTGCAGGTCATCAACATCACAATAACCGAATGCGGACAGATTGCCTTCAGCAGAAGATATTCCGCTGCCCATCATCTCGTTCATGAAAGAAGATAACTGGTCTTCATCCATGTTGAACTGGAATGCTGAAGCGAATGCGTCTTCATCGATCGTGAGTGCGCTGCCCATGTTGGAGAACGTATCCTGAAGCGCAGTGGTGATGTTTTCTGCAAGACGTGAGATAACGACACTAAGTGCAGATGATATTGCATCGCTGATCTGACCTATCATCGAATTTGTGAGGCCGGACACGTTGTTCATTATCGTGTTTGTTATCTCTTCCGTATTAACAGTAGAAACTACTACATCGGTAATGAGTGTCTGGGCTCTCTCTGTTGCCAGGTATTCCTGGAAGGATTCTGCGAGAGCGCCCGGATCAGGCAGATTGTTCTCTGTGGCATATGCGCTGTAACCGTCAAGGATTGCAGATGATACTGCACTTGCCTGCTCGGTGGTGATGTTGATGTTTGTGGCGATCTTGCCGAGGATCAGCTGGGACTGCTCTGTGACAACTGCCTGTCCTGCTTCTGTCTCGAGATATGCCTGGAAATTACTCGTGTCCGTCGGATCGAGACCGTTTGAGATCGCATAGATGGCAAAACTCTGCGTGATAACGCCCATCTCAGCGCTGATATCAACGTTTGCAGCGCCGCTCTCGACAATGATCTTCGTGAGCTGCTCGCTCAATATCGCACTGCCCTGAGGAGATGCGATGAAAGCAGCGATAGCGTCGGGAAGATTTGCATAGTCTGTGGCCGGATTGGCTGATGCATAATCAAGATAGTCTGTGAGGATCTCAGACATGCCTTCGCCAAGAGCTTCTGTATCGATCTTGAATTCGACACCCTCAAGAAGACTCGTGATCTCGTCTGCAGACAGGCTCGGCATCGCTTCGCTGAGCGAGCTCGACAGATCGATCCCGTCCATGTTGCCGAATGCGTCTTCGTCTATAGCGAGCGCGTCCTCATCGAACTTGAATGCATTCTGCATTGCGTCTTCGTCGATCGAGAAGATGCTGCTCATGTCAAAATCAGATTCCTGTTCATCGAATCTCTCGCCTGTCAGAACGTTGACTTCGCGGTCAGCGAGCTGTGCCTGAACGATCGGGGCGTTCTCGGCATCGGCTCTTAATTCCTCGACAAGATCCTTGCCGTAGTAGATACCGGAGCTGAGCATCATGATGTCCTGATTGGGTTTGGGCTGTACGATACCGACGATCGTGAGATCCTGGCCTTCAGCGACGAGATCTTTCAGGTAAGAAGTGCTGTTTCTCATGTCGGTGTAGACGTCGTTTGTCTCGTCGTATTTGTAGAAGTCATAGGCTCTTACGACCTTGAATGTCACGTTCATGAAGTCTTCGTAATGCCATGTGTAGTATTCCTGGTCAGACTCGACTTCAATACCGTTGCTGAAGTCTCTGATCATCTTGTCGAGTTCTTCGGTGTCGCGGAGTCCGAATGCGTAGCAGATATAGTCGGATACACTGCCGTTCTGGGTCAGTACGAGGACTGCTTCCTGTGAATTCTCGGGCCATCTGCCTGCCTTTATATTGTACTGGTCGATGTAGAGGGCCTCGTTTTCGGGCATCTCGAAAAAGACGTTCATGCTGTATGCGGAAGTGAAAATGCTCGAAGAAGAAAGTCCCATCGAAGCAAAATCGTCATTTGGATTGACCTGTCTGTATTCTTCGGTCTCGCTGTTGTAGAAGAAGATATGAGGCTGAATGTTGTATGAATACTCGACGCCGTTCGTGAGCTCGTATATCTCGGTGGCACCACTGTCAAAATACTCCTTGAGCGAGATCAGGTCATTGGTCGTAACCGTTGACAGGAGCTGGCTTACTGAAGGGACCTCCGTGATCTCGCCTTCGCCTGCGGGCTCCCAAGTCTCTGTAGGGACCATCATCATCGACATTAATGAGATCGATGAGTGCTCGATCGAGAGCGGGTACTGTGACAATGTCTGCTGCTCGATGCCGTCGATATAGGTGTTGACGCCGTTAGACAGCGACAAGATCAATGCGATTCCGATGATTCCGATGGAACCTGCGAAAGCGACGAGGATCGTCCTCGCCTTCTTGGTCCAGAGGTTGTTGAAGCTTAGAACGAGCGCCGTGAGGAAGCTCATTGAAGCCTTGCCGAGGTTCTTATGAACGGGCGTGGCCGCATTGGCGCTTGCCTCGGGCTCGAAAGGATCGCTGTCAGCGATGATGTTGCCGTCTCTGAGCTTAACGATCCTGGTTGCATATTCTTCAGCAAGTTCAGGGTTATGCGTAACCATAACGACGAGGCGGTCTTTTGCGACCTCCTTCAGAAGGTTCATTACCTGGATGCTGGTATCGGTATCAAGCGCGCCCGTAGGCTCGTCTGCGAGCAGGATGTCAGGGTCGTTTACGAGCGCTCTTGCGATCGCAACTCTCTGCATCTGTCCGCCGGACATCTGGTTAGGTCTCTTGTGGGCCTGGTCACGCAGACCGACCTTCTCAAGTGCATCGAGAGCCTTCTGCTTACGCTCTCTGACGGATATGCCTGAGATAGTAAGCGCGAGTTCTACGTTCGATAATACCGTCTGGTGAGGGATCAGGTTGTAGCTCTGGAAGACGAATCCGATCGTGTGGTTACGATAGGAGTCCCAGTCCCTGTCCTTATAACGTTTGGTGGAAACGCCGTTGATGATGAGGTCGCCCGAATCGTAGCGGTCGAGACCTCCGATGATATTGAGCAGCGTAGTCTTGCCGGAGCCCGAAGGTCCCAGGATCGCAACAAACTCGTTGTCCCTCAGGTTGAGGGATACGCCGTCCAACGCCTTCTGAACAAGACTTCCCGTCTTGTATTCCTTGTGAATGTCTTTAATCTGTAGCATAGTGCAAATTCTATCACGCGCAAAATTAACAATCTTTACAATTAGTGTTAATTATTGGCAAAAAATGTGAATTTATGCGCGCGAAAACCCCTTATTCCGTAAAGTTTTTCCGTTATGCAAAAAGCTTGTTTCCAAAGCTCCCGTCCCTTATATCGGGAGCTTCGAATAAAGCCATTTACTCCTTTTAGCAAATGTTTCCTTGTCCGGCATCTTGTCGAACTGCTGGAACTGGATCTTCCTGATCGTCTTCATGAACGGCTTCATTGCAGCCGTAAGTCCCTTGTATTCCTTAGCAAATGCGGAATCGGGACAATCGACGATGCAGAGATAGCTCTGATCCTTCGGATTGTTCTCCGGGTGCAGGACTAAGATGATGAGCTTGGCGATATCAGAATGTGATCCGCAGTAAGATTTGACAGCCTTCTCGATAGCCAGGAATTCAGGTGTGTTGTTGGGATTTCTGATGACTACTCTCTGTGCAGCCTTCAGGTCTCCGCCGCTTACCCTGAATGAATCGGGCTTAAGGCTTGCAGCGCCGCCCAAAGCCCTGCCCGGGTCGTCTGCTGCTCCCTCGCCGTATCTCTCAAGGAAGAGTCTGGTCGTAACCATATCGTTGATGAGCTTTGTGGGGATCGTGATCGTGACAGGTCCTCCCGGATTGATCAGGAATCCCTGATGATGGTCGTCTCTTGCGATGGCAGCCGTCTGCGGGAAGCTCAGTGCAAAGCCCTGCTTGAGACCCTCGGAGAAGCCGTTCTTCTGTGCTCTCTCGAGGAGCTTAACGTCCGTGAATACGGGCAGGAACATAACGTCCTTGTCTTTTCTGGAAGCTACGCTTGCAAATGAGAGCGTGTTCTTGCCTGCACTTGCGGAACTGACCCTGACGGGTGTGATGAACTCGGTCGTCATGATCGCATCCATAGTTGAACTGAAGTAAACAGGGTCCTTGCCGTATCTGCCGTATTCCACGAGCATTGCGGTAAGTCTCGGGTTGCCTGCCCTGGACATTCCCCTGCAGGCGCGGTCCTTCATGTCTTCGATGCCCTTGCCGTCTGTTAATACTGCAAATCTCTTAACGGGATTCTCTACATCGTCATCGGGATTGACTGCCTCGGGCAGATCTCCTCTGGTGATCTCGATCTCGACCCTGTCAAAGGAAGCTTCCTCAACGAATTCCCTGTTATCGTTTCTGATCTTCTCGATCTTGACCTTGTATCTCTCGCCCCAGCCCTGATAGATGAAGACCTCAGTGCCGGCCTTGGCAGTACCTCTTAAGTCACCGCGGACGATGATGTTGCCTGGTGTCTCCGGCTCAGCAGTCATGGGGATCTCGTCGCAGATCATGAAGAAGTTCATGCCTTCGGGTCTAAACGGGTCTTCGAGGACTTTCTCGGCAGCTTCTCTGGCCTGCTCTTCGAGTTTGGTGATCTCTTTGCCGGCCTCTTCCTGCTCCTGCTGTCTCTCGAGAGCTCTTGCCTCTCTCTCCTGCTGTTCTTCCTCGCGGGCCTCAAGGATTACCTTGAGCTCGTCTGTAACACTGTTACTTTGCTTATTTTCAGAGGTCTCAATAGGTTTCTCGTCATTTTTCTTTTTCTTTCCGAACAATGCCATTTTGGTAAGCATCCTCCCTGATTATTTATCCAAAGACAGATTATATCACATCAGATGCATCCTTTTCCTTATTTAAAGGTCAACCTTTACAGCCTGCACCCATGAGGATTAAAATGGCGCCATAAGTCTTAAGTGAGGAAGCCCGATGGAAGGATTAGACAGACAGGACATCTTGGATAAGGCCGCAGAAGCCTACGACCACGCGGAAGCCACCATCAGGGCGATGGACAAAGTCTTCCAGAACGTCACCGGCAGCAATTACGATGCCGAGCTGACCCTGGCCCAGTTCGATATGATCCTTCAGGGCGTTTTATTGAGCGTCGCCTGCGCGGACGGGGTTTTCGATCCCATCGAACAGGACTTCGTAAGACAGTTCGCAACCCACGGCGACCTTTTGGAATACATCAGGTCCGATTCAGAGGGCGAGATCGACCTCACGTGGGACCTCATCGCGAGCCTCCCCGAAGACCTTATCGCGACTCTCCTTAAGATCCTGCCCCAGGTCTTAGACGACCAGTGCGAGAGCTTCGTTTATCCCCTGGCAGCGGTCGATTTCTCATACAGCCAGTACGGCGGCGTCGTTACGACACCGGGCGATTTCCTGAAGTCCATCGAGACCGACATGATCAAGATCGCGGGCCTTCTGGCTTTCGTTGACTCGGAAGGAACTGATAACGAGATCAATGCCGCCGTCTCAATGATCTACGAACTGGAAGGCAAACACTGGAGAGACATGCTCTCAGGAAGAGCGCTGGGCCCCGGACAGGAAGAGAAGTCTTAACCCTTTATCATGAACTCCCACGGCGGAGAATACTGGACAAACGGTCCGTAGAACAATACTGCCAGGATCGCGAAAACGATCACTCCGCCCATTAGTATCTTGGAGAAGACCTTATTCTTCTCATCGTTCATAATGCATCCGCTCCAGACTGCAGCCGGGATGAGTACCGGCGCGATATATCTGAATGCCTGCGTACATGCGACGGGGTGCTTGAAGCAGAAGACGCATTCGGAGATAAGAAGCGAGCCTGCGAGGATCCAAAGCGCCATATACTCCGGGTTATCAAGGATCCCTTTCCCCTTGAGTTTCAACCTCTTTGCTGCAATCATTACCGCACATGCCGTGACCAGGATGACCAGGATGAATGCCATTATCAGCATCGCCTGGCCTATTCGGATGAGATAAGGATCCGTGAACTCGCGCTCGTCAAACAGCGCAGTCTTCATAAGTGCGAGCGGGATATTGAAGTCATTGAAGTTGTTGCCTTCGAAGAGGAAGGGCGATGCGAGGATCTCCTTTGACGGGAGCAGGAAGCGCTGGAGCGCCGAATACATCCAGACGTCCTGGCCTGCCGAAGAATCGATCACAAATACATAAGTTATTGGGGTACCGTAACCGATGAGGTTTTTAAGCGGGAACCATAATCCGAGCGGGAAAACAACTGCCGCAAATGCGCAGAACTGCTTTATCAGGGAGCTTAATTTGAACTTGGGGTTCTTGCTCTTTGATTCCTTCAAGGTCTTTATGAGTTTTGCGAGGAAGATCCATGCGACCGGGAATGCGACAAAGCCCATCGAGAGCTTGGTCATCATGGCGCATCCGATCGAGACCGCAAGAAGCAGTATCGTAGAGATCTCAGGCTTCTCCTGCCACTTGAGCGCGAGGAAGAAAGATGCCGCAAAGAGCATCAGCGCGAGCGCGTCGTTGTTGACCTGGATCGAGAGGAATATCATCTGCGGACAGAAGACCACGATCATGAGTGAGATCACAAGTGCCCTGCCCTTAATACCGAACCATTCGAGGATCTTCTTTGCAAATATTACGAGATAAGAAGTCCACAAAAGCGGCAGCATCTTAAGTCCGTTGATATCGCCCGAGAACTTAAGCGGCAATGCGTTGTGGAGCCTTAGAAACACTGCGCTGATGATGTAATGAAGCGGCGGATGATAGAACTGGCCCAAGTCTCTGACGTCGCCTGCCGGGAGCGTGAAATTCTCGTAAACGAACAGGATGTATGTGTCGTGATATCCGGCCTGTTCAGACGTGAAGTTCGACACGTCATGCTGGTGGAAATTAAGGGGTGTGAACAATACCATGACCGCGCGGAGTACGAATCCTGCGCAAAGCACCGCCGTCACTGCATCTTTGGCTTCGAACCTTTTTCCGATGAGAAGTGCGCCAACTGCCACCAGAATAGTGCCGAGACCCGCGCAGAGCATCACACTCTCCATTACCGTCAGGCACGCCATCGTCTCGCGGGCAGCCTGGTCGAATGAGAGCCTTAAGACGAGGAAATATATGCCGAAAGCGGGAAGTGCCGATATGAGGGCGATGAATCTTTTCGCCGACTTAACAAAAGCGGAAGTAACGTAAAAAGCAGCGAACGCGGTAAGGACCGCAAGGAGGACCGCAACGTGCATCTCCCTTAAGTTCACGGCGTTCATGCCTGAGAACAGATAGAGCACGATGACCGCTATGGTGCATACGCCAAAGCCCTGCGCCAGATCCTTATAATCTTTGCCTGCCGAAATCTTGCCCATAACGGATCACTTAGGATATCAGTAACCGAATTCTTCGATCCAGTAGTAAACGTATCCGCTGTCCGTAACATAGACCGCTGCGCCAAACGTCCTGTAATCAGGATTCATGAGGTTCTCGTAGTGACCTTGAGAATTCATCCACGCCGTGTGAACTTCCCATGCAGATCTCTGTCCGTAAGCGATATTCTCAGCCCACATGGCGTCGGGATTGACCGTGTACCATTCGCTGCCGTCGGGTCTTAAGTGATTTGTATTCTGTGAATCTGAGAGCATCGGGAGTTCTGCCGCACGGGTACCTGCGCACCCTGCAAGAGTGTCTGACCAGACGAGAGGCTCAAGTCCTGCAGCAACACGCTCTGCATTTACATAATCCAGGAGCTCGTAAGAATACTGAACGTAACCCGGCACCGCAGATGATCCTGAATCGGATGAATCCGAGCCTGAACCCGAACCTTCATCGCCCGTTCCGGAATCTCCGGAACCGGAATCTCCTTCAGAAGATCCTTCTGCAACGTCTGCAGGATTTGCATCGGAAGCGCCGCTTGCCGCCATTGCGCTTTCAGCTGCTTCCTCAGATCCTGCCGGAGCATAACCCGTGTTGTCGACGATGGGTTCTTCAGGATGAGCGCCGATCCACTCGTCTCTGGGCGTCAGATAGCTCAGGACATAGTATTCAGCATTCATGTAGATGATCTTATTCCATGCGCCGCAGGTTGCGACGACGATAACTCTCTCACCGGTCTTGAGGTCAACGGTGTTGCCGCTGCTCATGACATCCGGCAGATTGAACGCGCGGCAGTCGGACTTGACGACATACTCGATGCTGTCTGCCGGCTGAGGCGTGAAGAACCTGACAGATTGTGTGCTCTCGGGATCAACATGTGTCTCTATGGCGTCTTCGGGAGCAGCCGCCAGAACGAGGTCGGCGCTCTTAACGTAGCAGACCGTGCCTCCGAACCAGATCGCTGCCCAGCCGTCCCTGCTGAATCCCAGGACTTCGAAAACATAATCTTCCTGGAGCGAAGGAACCTCGCCGTCAGTCTCCTTCGGCTCATAGTAGAGCGCGATCCTGCCGTCCCTGGACTTATAGTAGTTGTTGCCTGCGGTAGTAGTTGTGAAGATCACGATGTCGTCATGCTCGTTATAGAGCTCTGCCAGCAGTTCCTCTTCACTTACGGTCTCAGGGTCTTCAAGGGTCTCCTCAGTAGGCTCGGTCTCCTGTGAGATCTCCACCTCAATAAGCACCGTGCCGTCACTGTTGGTCTCGGCAATGACCGGACCGGCCTGGACGGTCGCCCTGGTGTATTGGGTTGCCCTGTATATCGAGAAGGCCAAAATGCACAATACCAGAACCACAAGCCCCGATATTAGAAATTCATATCTAGTCTTTACATCCAATTTGTTATTGGTCATAACAACCTGCCTTCCGCCTTCCTGAGCCCGATAACCCCTCATGAGCCGACAAGAAGACGCTTTACCTCATTTAAATAATAATATTGTGTTCCGAGCTTTTCAACCGTAACCCCCGCCTTCCAAGCAAATAACTCAATTTTTTGTTATACTTTTAGCAATATGTTTAGAGGAGGGACTAACATGGATAAGAAGAAAATAACGCTGATCATTGGCGGTTCTGCAGCTGCAGTAGTCGTTATCTCAGTGATAGTTGTTTCTGTCATACTCGCCAACAGACCGTCTGCCATTCTCATAAGAGCAGCTGCTAACACCATAGCAGATGCAAAGAGGATCGAATTGTTCTCTGTTGCCGACGATGTCGCAAACGGCGGATCTGTCGCAATCTCTGCCAACTTGGACAGTATCGCGAATGATGACGTTTTCGTTCAGGGTAAGTTCTACAGTGACGCCAAGAACTTAAGAGGCGCTTATGAGTTAACTGTTTTCGAGGACGATGAAGTAGTACTTCAGCCGACATTCATGTACAACCAGAACAGCGTCGCCATGACTTGTCCCGAGCTCCTCGACGGTGCTTACGGTGTCAGCATCAAGAATCTCGCAAAAAATCTCCCGGGTTCGATCTTCGACCCCGATGAAGAGACAGACTACTCCCTTTCCGACGACGAGTTCGACTACTTCATGAACATGAAGGACACGGTAAAGAACGATAAGAATCTTCAGAAAGACATCGACAAGATGGCCGAGAAGTACAGACAGCTCGCCATCAACACATTCATTAAGTACGCTGAAGTTACCAAGGGCAGCAAGAAGATCACCGTCGGCGGCGAGACATTCAACTGCACGGTGATCTCCATCGAGATCGACGAGGAAGCATTGGCACAGGCAATGCAGGAGCTTATCGACTACGCAAACAACGATAAGGAACTCGAGAAGCTCTTAACACGCTTCGCCAACAACGCCGCCTACTACGAAGATCCCGACGATTATCTCGACAGCTTCTACGATTCTCTGGACGACATGGAAGATAACCTCGATAACTTGGAAGACCACAACATCGAGATCCGTGTTGACGTTTACGTAACAAAGGCAGGCACAAGGATCGCCCAGGTCGACGCTTCATTCGAAGTTGACGACGAAGAACTCGAGATGACACTGATCCTCGGCAAGAATGTCAATAAGTCCAAGGAGATCAGCTTCGAATATGAGGTTAAAAACCGCGATTCATACTCCATCGTTTATACCGTAAACGAAGACAGCAACAAGTATTACGAGGCCGAGATCGAGATCGAATCGAGCTATTACAGCAGCTACAGCGGTTATACCTCCTCCGACCAGTATGAGATCAAGATCGAATGGGACAAGAAGGCCGGCGATTACGAGCTGAAGATCGAGTCCGATTACTCTGACCTCGTCATCAAGGGCACTCTCCTTCAGAAGGGCGACACATACACATTCGTCCTCAACAACATCAGATCCGACGGCAACGCCGTTCCTTACATAAAGGATCTCGAACTGACAGTCGTCGTCGACCGTCATGACACGGCACCCAAGGTTCCGACCAGATACACCGAGATCACAACGATGAGCGAGCGTGACTTCAAGCACCTCGTCGAAGACCTCGAGGAAGGCATCGAAGAAATTATGGAAGAGTACTTCGACCGCTGGTAAGTTATTCAGTAATTGTTCATTAGAGCTATGAGGGCTGTCACTTAGGTGGCAGCCTTTTTCTCGTTTTGCCGTTGTCTTTATGTTGTTGCGGAAGTGTTGTACACGCATTTGTTCGGCAGTGCGTTACAAGTGTATGTACAAAACGCTGTTTCCCGGGCATATGTACAGCAAAAGTACGGCGGGTGTTGTACAAACGTGTGTACAAAACGGGGGATTCCGGGCATTTGTACAGCAAAAGCACGGCGGGTGTTGTACAAACAGATGTACAAAGCGGAGGTTATACACTGCACTTTCCAGTCTCAGGGCATTTTTCGCGCCTCCGAAAATAAAAATCTTTAATTTATTAAAGACCAAGCACTTTAAATTGATTTTTCAATGTTTTATACTTTGAAAGTTGGAGTGTAGATTTCTATCACAACAAATCCAAGTCATAAGAGGTGTGCACATGAAGAAAGTTCTGGTATGCAAGGAAAGCCTGCCTGCCGAGACTCGTGTGGCGCTTATCCCCGATGACATCAAGAAGCTCTCAGGCATGGGCTTCGAGTTCTCGGTCGTAAGCGGCGCAGGTCTGAAGAGCGGCTTTGTAGATGCGGATTACGAACAAGTCGGCGCGAAGATCGTTAAGACCGAGAAAGCCGGTCTCAAGGATGCCGAGATTGTTGTCAGGATCCTCAAGCCCAATTCGGCTGACGGAATGAACCCCGATACGGTTCACATCAGCTTTTTGGATCCCTTCAATGAGAAGGATCTGCTGAACGGATTTGCCAAGAACAACATTCAGGCAGTTTCCCTCGAGATGATCCCCAGAACGACACTCGCACAGAAGATGGACGTTCAGTCATCACAGACATCACTTGCAGGCTATGTTGCAGTTCTTAATGCTGCGGCACGTATGCCCAAGATTCTTCCGATGATGGTTACTCCTGCAGGAACGATCAATCCTGCCAGAGTATTCGTTATCGGCGTAGGCGTTGCGGGACTTCAGGCTATCGCTACCGCTAAGAGACTCGGCGCGCGTGTTGATGCTTTCGACACGAGACCGGTCGTTGAAGAGCAGGTTAAGTCACTTGGCGCAAACTTCGTCAAGATCGATTTGGGCGAGATGGGCCAGACAGCCCAGGGTTATGCGAAGGAGCTTACTCCCGAGCAGATCGCCAAGCAGCAGGAAGCACAGGCTAAGGTCTGCGAGAAGGCTAATATCGTTATCACTACCGCAAAGGTTTTCGGACGCAAGGCTCCTGTCCTCATCAAGAAGGACGTCATCGACCGCATGCAGCCTGGTGCGATCATTGTTGATATGGCTGTTTCCACAGGCGGTAACGTCGAAGGATCCAAGCCCGGTGAGGAAGTCATTACCGATAACGGCGT
The DNA here is from genome assembly GCA_024695565.1 of Saccharofermentans sp. Next base: position 13,649 of record JAILHX010000094.1, read on the forward strand.
AATCATCATGCCGGGCGATGAATTGCAGCGCCAGGTTCCGTGGGACGCTTCCAAGATGCTCTCCGGCAACATCAGTGCATTCCTTACACACTTCTACAACAAGGAGACGCAGGAATTCGAGGTTAACCTGGAAGACGAGATCATGAAGGGGTGCCTCCTCACACAGGGCGGCGCCATCATCCACAAAAGATTTAAGGAGGCTTAATATATGGAAATTTCCACAGATACGATTATGCTCTTGATCTTCGTATTCATTATCGCCGCTTACTTAGGCGTCGAGCTCATCTCGAAGGTCCCCTCTCAGCTTCATACCCCTCTCATGAGCGGTACGAACGCAATCTCCGGAATCACCATCGTAGGTGCCATCGCAGCTACGGCTATCAATGCATCGGGCGATCATGTTTTCGGACTCATATTAGGATCGATTGCGATTTTCTTCGCTACCATCAACGTTATCGGCGGTTATTTTGTTACTGACAGAATGCTCGCAATGTTCAAGAAGAAGGAGGCACCGAAGAAATGAGCGATTATATCTGCATCGTACTCTACATGGTGTCCTGCGTACTCTTCATCATGGGCATCAAGAAACTCGGAAAAGCTGCTACCGCACGTAAGGGTAACCTCTATTCTTCGATCGGTATGCTCGTTGCGGTTATTTCCGTACTTATCTCACAGGACGTTATCGACGGCGGATGGCTCAGCTACCTGCTGATCGTCATCGCTATCGTGGCAGGCAGCATCGTCGGCTTCATCTGGTCAAAGAAGGTCGAGATGACAGGTATGCCCCAGCTCGTTGCTTTGTTCAACGGCTTCGGCGGTCTGTCTTCAATGCTCGTTGCTGTCTCACAGTTCACCGCAGGTGTTACTGAGGATGCTTTCACGGCACTGACACTGGGTCTCACGATCCTCATCGGTGCGGTTGCTTTCACAGGTTCGCTTATCGCATGGGGCAAGCTCGCAGGTCTCAAGATCTTCAAGAAGAATATCTCGATCCCGGGCAAGAACTTCATCAATGCGGCGATCCTCCTTATCGCAGCACTCGGAATTCTCTTCCTCTGCATCTCACCTGACGGCGGTCTCGGTGTTGCAGGCGTCATCATCACAACGATCGCTTCACTCGTTCTGGGTGTCACACTCGTTATCACGATCGGCGGCGGCGACATGCCGGTCATCATCTCTTTCCTCAACGCACTCTCAGGTCTCGCTGCAGCATTTGCAGGATTCCCTATCGGCAACACGGTGCTCATCGTATCCGGATGCCTCGTCGGTGCTTCGGGCGTCATCCTCACACTCATCATGTGCAAGGCCATGAACAAGTCCTTTGCTTCTCTCCTCTTCAAGACAACGAAGAAGAAGGCATCTTCTGCCACAGGCGAGCACAAGGAGCCCAAGTCAATGTCCGTTGAGGACGCATTCCTCATCCTCGAGGCTGCAAAGAGCGTTGTATTCGTTCCCGGTTACGGTATGGCTGTTGCCCAGGCCCAGCACGCTGTTAAGGAACTCTGCGACGTACTCGAAGAGAACGGCTGCGAAGTCAACTTCGCGATCCACCCCGTTGCAGGACGTATGCCCGGTCACATGAACGTTCTCCTCGCTGAGGCTAACGTTCCTTACGAGCAGCTCAAGACGGCTGACGAGATGAATCCCCAGATGCCTAACACAGACATCGCCATTGTCATCGGCGCCAACGACGTTGTTAACCCCGCAGCTATCAACGACGAATCATCACCGCTCTACGGCATGCCTATCGTTAATGCTTTCGAGGCGCGCACGGTATTCGTATTGAAGCGTGGACAGGGTACGGGCTTCTCCGGTATCGAGAATCCGCTCTTCACGATGGACAACACCGTCATGGTATACGGCGACGCGAAGCAGACCGTATCACAGTTCGTTGTCGAGTTCGAGAACGACTAAGTTCAGGTTTAAGGCCAAAATCAACAGGACCCGCAATTCACCGTTGCGGGTCTTTTTTATGTTCTTATATTATGTTTTCGAAAACCCGGACTTATCCGAGATTAAGTCCCGTGGCAAGCCAGAGCAGCAGGACGTTGAAGAGGATGATGGAGACCATGCCGAGCACTGAGATAATGATGCCCAGTATCCCGAAGATCTTACCCTTCTTGTTTTTCTTCTTTGCTTCGATGATGCCGAGGACCGAGAACACGAGTCCCAACAGCATTGACGCCAGAATGACAAAGGAGCATAAGACCATGGTGTCGTAAGAACTGAAGTTGAAGAACGCCAGCGCTGCGAGCGGCAAAGGGATGACGGTGGATAGAATGAATCCTGCGATACAGGTGGTGCTGTACTTATCCTTCATGGATCAGGCTCCTGCAGTTTTAGCTTCGCCCTTTTTGACCGGATTGATGACAAAGCATGTGACGACCAGTACCGGAATGAAGATGACAAATGCTGCGATGACGTCTATGATCGAGTGCTGCTTGATGAACACGGTGGACAGAACGATCAGGACTGTCAGCGTATCGCTTGAGATGAGAACGAGCTTCTTCTCGGGGAATGCGAGATGGATACCTGCTGCGACCACGATGGCATCATAGACGTGAAGGCTCGGCAGCACGTCGGTCGGTGTGTCGATCGCGTGCAGATAATTGATCATGTCCATGAAGATATTCTGACGGTCGGGGATCGCGGCGCGAAGCTCGAGAATATTCGGATATAAAAGTGAGATTATGATGAAAAGCGTCATGCCTGCCATGAGCATATATGAAGTCTTACGTGAGATCTTGCGCGTTCTGATGGCAATGGCGATCATGCCGGCAACGAGGTACGGGAGCCAGAGAGCGTAAGGAATGATGAAGACTTCAACAACGGGGATCATATCGTCGACCGCCGTGTGGATAACATGGAAGTTGGCGCCGTGATCAATGCTCTCGACCCAGAAGAATGTGGGCATGTAAAAGGCCATGTATATGGCCATCGGGAGCAAAGTGACGACAACATATAAGATCTTCTTCAGAAGGCTCTTGTTCTCAGGTTCGCTCAAAATGTAACACCTCAACAATGATATACGGAGTGCTCCTTGGGTGGGTTACCCCAAAAAGACACTCCGCATATTATACATTGTGGAAGGGAAAAATGTATGGGCTAATTTAACGGCTCTCTATGAGCCTATGCTCGCGCTGTTTATGGCGTTTGCATCAAACTGCGTTTACCGTTCCGATGAAGACCGGGTTTAATGTCGCTGCGTCAACGATCGCATAAACAAACGGTCTGTCGCAGATAACGTAACGGTATTCGGGAGTGATGGGTTCTTCACAACAAGCTTCGGTTGCCTCGATCACTGTGGCTGCCGCAGCTCTTGTTCCGGCTCTGTCGACCTCGATATGGGTCTTATGGATGATCCTCGAGATATAGATGTCACCGGGGTTTTCTGCGATGCCGGAGAAGTCAGCTGTCGAAGAACTAAAGATAGAGGGGCAGCCGAGATCTGAGATCGTATCATTCATCAGGATCTCGAAGTCAGACTCGAATTCGGGCATCTGTGTGATTACCTCATATTCTCCAATGCTCTTGCTGGCAATAAACGCCTCGTAATCTTCAGGTGTAAAGTTCATCGCAAACTCATTTGCACTGACGGATTCATCCGTGGGAAGGATCGCGATAAATGAATACTGTCCGCCTTCGTAGGATCTGATAAATCCCGTGGCTTTCTCTGTCTCGAAGTAAACGCCCAATGTGTCATGCAGGAAAGGTACTTCCTTAGTGCTTCCGTCAGCTGCGGTAAAGGTGCCATCCCAGATCTGATCTTCTGTGAAGGGAGCTGCCCACTCGCCCTCGAATGCGATCGCATTCACCAATACCATTACCGCATCAGGATCGAGGTCATTAATTACCTTCTCGATCATGTGGTTGGTGTGCTCGTCGATCCAGCCGTTGATCTCGTCAGTAGTCTTGCTGGAAAATTCGGTCATTGTATATTCGGCGCAGAACTTGTCCTCGATGTATTCGACGTATTCCATGTTGATCGTCTCGCTCAGGCGCTTTGCGTTGGCCCAGACTGCGTTTGCACAACTGAATTCAACTTCTTCCGCATCGTTGATCTTCTTCATCAGGTCAACGGCGTATGCCTGCTGCGAGAGAGGTCCCTGCCCTGCTGCGAAAAGATCCGTCAGCTGCTGCAATGAATCTTCTTTTGCGCCTGCCGCGATCATATCGAGAGCGATCATGATCGATGCGGGCGAGATCATTACGTTGCCGTCTCCGCTGTAATTCTTGATCGTCTGGCTGAACAGATTGAAGCAGTAACTTCTGTATGCCGCATCCATCAGCTCTTTGTCGTAATCGGTGTCGTCAACTTCATCCAGATCGAACGCTGCCTTGATGCTCGGATCGTCCTTGAGCTCAACAGAGCTTGCCGTTGTCGGCTTCTCGTCGTCATCGCTGCGCGAACGTCCGCCGTTATTAACTTGTGAGCAGCCTCCGAGAAGCATTGCCGCCGTAAGGCCTGCCGTTATAAGCTTAATGTCTTTATTTGAACAGATCTTCATTTTCGAGCCCTCCTAAAAAACATCTGCGGATCAAAGTTCATTAACGGTTCCGATGAAAATGGGTGCCATTGTGCTTGTGTCTACGATCGCGTATGCGAAAGGTCTGTCGCAGAATACTTCGCGCTGCTCGTTGGGTTCAGATGCCATCGCGCCGTCAACCATGATCGCCGTAACTGCCGCAGCTCTTGTTCCGTTCCTGTCAACTTCGATGTGTGTCTTGTGTAAGATCTTGGAAACAAAGAGGTCGCCGGGGTCGCCTGCAATGCCTGAGAGGTCTGCCGTGTCGCTGTCGAAAACATCTCCGCAGCCGAGACTTGTTATCGTGTCATTCATCATGAATTCGAAGTCATATTCGAACTCGGGCATCATGGTGATGACATCGTACTCTTCTGTTGCACTATTGATGAATGCTTCGTAATCTTCTGCGCTGAAATTCTTCAGGAACTCGTTGGCGCTTATTGATTCGTCTGTAGGAAGGATAGCTAAAAAGGCATAATCTCCGCCCTCGTACATCTTGATGAATCCCGTTGCCTCGTCTGTCTCATAATATTTATTGAGATAATCGTTAAGATATGTGGCATTTGCAATGCTGCCGTCGGCACATCTGAAGTCGCCTTCGCTGATCTGGAAATCTTCATAAGGATCAGCCCACTTGCCGTCAAATGCGATCGCATTTACAAGTACCATGACCGTCTCTTCATCAAGCTCTTTGATGATCTCTTCGATCATCTCGTCGGTATGCTCGTAGACCCAGCCGTTGATCTCATCAACTGTCGAACCGGAAAAAGGTTCCAGTCTGTATTCAGCCATGAACGTGTCCTGAACATACTCAACATATTCCATATTGATCGAGTCGCCGAGAATCGTTTCATTGCTCCAGATCGCATTTGCGCAGGAGAACTCAACGTCCCTCGAATCGTTGATCTTATCCATCAATGCAGCTGCATATGCCTGCTGCGAGAGAGGTCCCTGACCGACTGCGAAAAGGTCTGTTAACTGTGCGAGTGAATCTTCCTTGCATCCTGCAGCAACCATGTCGAGTGCAAACATAATGGATGCGGGTGAGATCATGATGTTGTCGTCTGAACCGTAATCCTTGATCGTCTGGCTCATCAGGTCGATGCAGTATCTTCTGTACTCAGCATCCATCAGATCCTTATCGTAATCTGCATCCTCAACGTCCTTCAAATTGATCTCTGTCTTGATATCCGGATCATCCTTGATCTCAGGCTCAGTGGGCTTCGTTGTTACCGTGCAGCCGCCCAAGAGGATCGATGCCGCCATAATTCCCGTTGCGATCTTAATATCTTTCTTTGAACAGATCTTCATTTTATATTTCCTCCGAAAATTGTCTTTTGCAATTGCTTTATGCCCTATAAACAGATGTGGGGGCGAAAATGTTGCACTT
>JAILHX010000100.1 GCA_024695565.1 Saccharofermentans sp.
GTAAGAGCACTCTTGTAAAGTTATTGTCGGAGAAATGTCCGGACCATAAAGTTCTTGAAGAAGGTGACTATTCTCCGGTAGAACTTGCCTGGTGCGCATATATGGGCATGGAAGACTATCGGGCCGCTTTGGAAAAGCATACTTCCCTGAGGCCGGAGATAGAAGCGAAAACCCATTTTGAAGATGATCATGCGGTTGTCTGTTATACAAAGATCCGGACTGATGACCGGAGCTTTTACCAGGCAATGGAAAAATACGAGATATATAACAACCGGGTATCCTTTGAGAGGTTCAAAGACATTGTCTTAAAGCGTTACGGCAGCTGGGACGGGGCACCTCTGATTACAGAATGCGCTCTATTCCAAAATATCGTGGAGGACATGATATTGTTCCGGGATATGCCGGATGAAGACATCATAGATTTTTACAGAGACATTAAGAATGCTATAGGCGACAAGCAGATCCACATTGCCTATCTTAAGGCGGAACCGGATGATATCAGAAGGAATCTTGAGACAGCACGGCAGACCCGGGTTGATGATAAAGGCAATGAGGTCTGGTTTTCGATGCTCTGTGACTATTTTAACAACAGTCCCCGTGCAGTAAGATGTGGCCTTAAAGGCGAAGAAGGCTTGGTCAGGCACTGGATTCACAGACAGGATCTTGAGCTTAGGATTTGTGAAGAACTGTTTTCGGACCTGTGTACGGTATTGCCCTCGAAAAAATATTGCACGGAAGATATGAATCATTTGACGGACTGGTATTGTCAGCGGAAAGAAAGATAGTCAGGCACGGCGGTTCAGGACCGAGAAGAGGCTACAGCACCATAAACTACCTGGTTGAGTTTGAACGTAATGACGGCAGGTGCATAACCATATGCGTTGATTTCTTCACTTACCTGCGCATTAAAAGGCCTGCACACGCGACACTTGTATTATATCAATTCCCCGGGGGCAGAGTGTTCGGAGAGGTCTTGCTGAAGAATAAAAAAGGCGGGCAAGCTTTGAAAGGCAACACTTTAACGTGAACTAAAAATGCTGTTTATCGATGGAAGTTTTTGAAATACTACTGATATAATAAGTAACCTGTAAACCATAAGACAATTATCAGGAGTGATACAAGGATGAAAAGAATAACGATAATAGCAACAGCACTTTGCCTTTCACTGATGGCTACAGGCTGTGTTACCAGCAAGAAGGCACCTGCCGTTACGACAGAGGCAGCGACTGCAGGAACTACGGCTGAGACAACAGCTTCTCACAGTGTAGAAGTTGAATTGATCAAACTGTTTAGTCACGTTGTGGGGGATTATGAGATTGCCACCGTTGTTCCCAAGATCACCGTTGACGGTAAAGAGGCAACAGAGATCAATGCTGCACTCAGCGAGCATATAAAGAAGGAATACAAGCTGGAAATGGATGGCGTAAATGCTGACGGCATGTCGACGAGAATAGCCTGGGGCGCAAAAGATAACACGCTGTCCATAATTATCTCAGCAAATGATACAAGCACGGATTATTTTACCGCAGAGGTGTTCAATTATGACCTCGATACACTGAAGGATCTTGATGACAGTGAGGTCACTAAGCGCCTTGGCATGACTGATGACGAATTCTTCAGCAAGACAACCGAGATCATAAAAAAGCACTGTGAAGGATCGGGTTATGATCTTAAAAAGAGTCTTGAAGCGGTCAAATACGAAAAGATCACACCTTTCATCATGCCTGACGGAAATCCCGGTGTCTTAGGGTGCATTTGTTATGGCGAGGATTCGCAGTTTTCCGGATCGGAGAGCATGAGATGCTTCAACATGAAGACGATGGAACGGGCATCTTTCAGCTAAACTCATGCCGTTCTTTGAAATATGAAATACCAGGCTGTCTCAATTTGAAGTGAACCCCCAAAGTTTGTCCAACTTTGGGGGTTCACTTCAATTGCGGGACAGCCTTTAATTTTGAGCGTACATACGAAAACGGGATAATTGCACTTTTTATATGTGCGTTTTCGTATGTACTGGTCCGTTACTACCGGCACTGAAAGTGTCCTTAGATAGAATGAGACCAAAGCGAACCGCATGCTGACGCTGATCTTAAACGTTACGATCCTGATGTCAACTGATGATATAATAGCTCCATGGAACTGATAACTAAGAGCAAACGCCCGGGAATGAATTGTTCTATTGATGTCTTCTTTGAGGAGACTAAAGGCTTTTCTGCGTACATTAACGACAGGAATAACTATAAGCTGGTGTTTGTTAAATCAGGGGTGTTTGTCATTGAGGAGAATGGCGAATACAAAGTCATTACTGCGCCTGCGGGAATCATTATAAACGAGAAAGCTGATTTCAAAGTTTTATCTGAGAACGGTGTTGTTACCAGAACGTTGTTTTTCAAGCCGACTTTCATACGCGAGGAGTTTACTTTCGAGGCAATCGCTTCGGGTAAATACGATAAGCTCTATTCGGCTGTAAAAGATGCCGGTAAGAAGACGGCATCTGAGAAGGTCTATGAATCTATTGTGGGCAATTGCGAGATCGAAGATTGTTTTCGTGATTCCATATATCAGGACTACTTATTGCTCAGTGAGTTTTTCGGCCGCGACAGAGATATAGTCTGCTACGCGCTTACCAAGCAGGAATATGATATGGTGAACAGATTAGGCATGAGTGCCAGGTACGACCTTGTCGAGCAGCCTGATAATCTCTGGATACTGCGCGTCCGGTATTTCATCATCTCACTCCTGTTTCTGGCCACAGCGGATTTCTATATTAACTGGAGACAGTATGAACTTTATAAAGATCCTCTCGTAGCAAAAGTATCAAGCTATTTCTGGGATCACTTAAGTGATGAGATCACACTTGAAAGCGTATTGAAAAAATTCTCGGTCAATAAGAATACACTTAACAATGCTTTCAATAACGAGATGTCAATGTCATGCATGGCATACCTTGAAGACCTTCGTGTGAACCGCGCGAAAAAGATGCTCCAGTTAGACGATGAATCCGTCAGCGAGATAAGCCGGTTATGCGGTTATGATGATACCGGCTATTTTTCCAAAGTATTTAAAAAGCACACCGGACTGACTCCGTCTGATTACCGCAGGCAGATGAAAGGTCTGTGCTGAAATTACATGAATTTGTGCCGATATTCCTAACTCCTGATGTCCTGAAAAATATAACATCAGGCTACAAAACATCGGGAGGAAAGAGGCATGAAGAGAATTTTGCGTTCCGTTTCTTTTATTCTTATGACGGCAGTACTGCTTGGCGGATGCACCGCTGCAAAGGCACCTTTTGAACCGCAGCATAAGACTGAGACCGAGGTAGTTAATTTATCTGACGGAATGATCCCGCTCGTTATCGAGAAGAATGTAAAATACGTTCAGAATGAGCGCGGGGGGCAGTGGGCTGAAGAGTCTTCTGAGATAACAAAATGGGATATCGCCCCTGACTTCGATATCCGTGATTCTGTCTGGACTATAAAGATCGATGATGCAAAAGCTCTTGGAAGCTTTGTTGACGATTCATTTAAAGGCCGTTCTGCAACTTTGTATTTCCATTTCGGTTCTGATTCATCCAATCTTCAAAAGAATGTAAACGGCGAATCTTCGATCGATCTCACTTTGAACATGACAGGTGATGTTTTGTTTATCTGCAATGGTGTTAAACAAATCTTCAACGATGCTGCGTTCAAGAAAGCAAGTGTTAAGCCTGACGGAAAAGCGTCTCTTAGTGTCGATCTCGGAAATGGAATGGCCGGGGAAATGGAGCTTCCAGAGAATATTAAGAAGTGCGAATGGAAGGACTTCCTCATCGCGCAGTCGACCACATATATACCGAAGGTCTCTTTTGCAGATCTTCCATCGATCAACGTGACTTCTTCATGCAATGTTAACGGCATTTGGGATGCTAAGATCAAGAACACCGGAAGCGGTAAGAATATATCGCCTGATCTGACATGGGATGCTGTTGACGGAGCTTCTCAATATGCCGTTATCATGATCGACGGTACATGGCTTCACATGGACGTGTTTACGGCAAAGACTTCTTTAGCTGAAGGCGCGGTCGGCAGAGGTACTGCCGGCGATGAGTATGTAGGACCTTATCCGCCGAAGGGCAATACGCATACATATTCCGTATTCGTATTTGCACTCAAGAATGAAGCCGGAAAAGTGCCGCTGTCTTTCGATGCCGGAAACAATAGCATCGATAAGATCTACGAAGGCCTTAATACGGATGCGAACGGCAACAAAGGAAACGTTCTGGCATACGGAAGACTGGACGGAAATTACACTTATAAGTAACTGTCTGCCAAAGCTTTTCAAGGGTTCCGGGATTCCGGGGCCCTTTGTTCTTGCCTGTACATACGAAAACGGAATAAATGGTGTTTTTATATGTGCGTTTTCGCGAAAAACAGGACAATTCTGATGAAGCGCACGGATATTTTTCGAAAAAAACGCATTTTCGTATGTGCGCCGGACCGGAAAAGGGGGATTATTGACCTAAACGCACATAAAAAAATGACGAAATCTGCGTTTTCGTATGTACTGGCTTGTTTTGTTGTAATTACAACTAGGCAATATAGAAACGATATCTCATTCCGTGAGCATCTTCATTACGTTGTCTCTGAGCTTGGCGTGGTTTTCCAATATGTAGTTCTTTATCTGATTGCCTTCGGATCCGCTGACTCCGACGGTGCTTGTGCCGCCGTTTTCGGTGCTGTAGTATGTGAGCTCCACGTCAGCGCAGATTATCACGTTCCACTCAAGGTAATACATCGTGTATGCGATCATGTCGTAGGTGTCGGGCTGTCTTGAGATAAACCAGTTCGCACCGGACTGGTTTTCCTCCTCGGTTTTGCCCAGACAATAGTCTTTCCATATATTGTAATAGCTGCGGGCATCGGAAGAAGACTCAAAGACCATGTAAGATGCCTTTTGGTCCATTTCGTGTTTTCCTTTGCCATTGGAGTAATAAGTCACATCGACATAACGGAAATCACGGAGGTCTCCTTTATAGCCGGAGGACTGCCTTGCATGCCATCCGGAATATGCCGCTCGATCCCTGATCTTCAATTCTTCAAGATCGTATTTTTCCGAGCAGGAAGTAAGAAGAACTGCCATTACCAGAACTATAACCGTAAAAAACCTTCTCATGAGAGATCCTCCTTCTGATGCCGGAGCAAAGGCCGTAACGTTATGCGTGACTTTCCCCAAATATAACACGAAAATACAGTTTGTTCTTATTTGATACATAACTCATTGGCTAAAGTGCTGCTTTTAGGCAAAAATGAGGCATACTCCCGATGCGGTTGACAATTGTAACCTCGCCGTGTTAGATTAAGCTTGCTTAAGCTACAACTGTAAACTGCTTTTGGAGGTTTATTTCATGTCTGATAATCTTGCCAGCAAAATCACTGATTCCGAACTGGAGGTCATGAAACTGCTGTGGCACGCAAGTGACGCTCTGCCTGTTACGGAGATCCGTGAACAGCTTCAGAGATCAAAAGGATGGGAGCCTGCGACGATCAAGACACTGATCTCAAGACTTGTGTCAAAAGGCGTTGTACGTCAGGAAAAACGTAATGTTTACTACTATTCTCCGGTCATCTCGGAAAAGGAATACAGTTCATGGGCCACAAAGGATCTCATTACCCGCATCTATAACGGGAAGGCCAGTGATCTGATAGCTTCTCTCGTAAGTTCGAACGGCCTTACAAAGGACGATATCGCCGAATTGCGGGAAATGTTCAAGGTGGAGGAATAACTAATGAAAACTATTCTTGTGCTGACTCTCAGCGGCAGTGTACTGACACTGCTTCTAACGGTTCTGCGCTATACTTTCCTGCGCAAGATGCCGAGTACTGTCTATTACTATGCATGGCTTCTGGTGCTTTTGCGTTTTGCATTGCCCCTTCCGGGACTTGTTCCCGCATCGGCTGAGAAGGCGAACGAATTGCCCGCCGCTCCGGTTGCTTATGTGAGAATTGACAGCCGGGAGAACAGTGATCACGATACGGAGATCATTAAGAACGAAGCCGCGAAAAGCGGATCAAATGAATCAACCGGATCAAACGAATCACACATTGCACTTAATGCAACGGAAACAAAGGAGATGACAGTCACAGAGACAGCCCCTAAGGCTTCGTTTTCCATTGATTGGAAATCTCCTAAGCTATGGCTCTCGGTCTGGGCGGTCGGCGCGGTTATGAGCATGGCGGTCACGGTTCTTTCTTATCTCAAGTTCAGCTTCGGCCTTAAGAGGGATCTCATGGAACCTGACAGCTTTACCAGGTCGGTATATGCATCGATCCCCGGCAGAAAGCCTGAACTCTATTTTTCGGATTCAGCCCGCACACCCATGATGCTCGGCATTCTCAAGCCGAAGATCGTGCTGCCTGTTCGTGAGTACAATGAGGAAGTGCTTCTCAACATTCTCCGTCACGAGCTTACGCATTACCGCCGCTTTGACATGCTCTACAAGTGGGCAACGGCTTTAGTCCTTTCTGTTCACTGGTTCAATCCCTTAGCCTGGTTCATCCGCAGGGAGATAAACCGAGCATGCGAGATGAGCTGCGATGAGATGCTTCTGCGTACCATGGACAAAAACGAAAAGCAGTCTTACGGCAATACGCTCCTTTTAATGGCAGCATCAACTGCTCTGCCTTCTGCCGTTGTCGCTACTACTTTCGCAACAGAGAAGAGGAATCTCAAAGAAAGACTCGTTCAGATAATGAACTATAAGAAGAGCGGCACAAGGCTTCTTGCAGCGGTCCTTTCAGTTGCACTCCTGACAGGA
>JAILHX010000111.1 GCA_024695565.1 Saccharofermentans sp.
CTTCCTCGATGAGACGGATTCAGGTCTTGATGTCGATGCAGTAAAGACAGTAACCGAAGGAATCAAGCACTTCCACAACAAGGAGAACTCTTTGGTCATCATTACTCACAATGCAAGCATCCTTGACGGACTTGATGTTGATAAGGTCCATGTTATCGGAAAGTGCAAGATCTTAAGAACAGGAGACAGAAGTCTTATAGACAGGATCAACGAATTCGGTTATGCCTCAATAACGGAAGAGGTGTGATCATGTTTGAAGTTGAAGAAAAAACGAGGGTGGATGCGATCGACCGCACCCTGTATGATTTTAAGGACAAACTTGATCCTGCCATGATAGTCAATTCGGGTCTTACTGAGAAAGTTGTAAGACAGATCTCACTGGAAAAGGAAGATCCTGAATGGATGACAGAATTCAGGCTTGAAGCACTGAAGACTTATAACTCACTTGGTATCCCCACATGGGGACCTCCTATAGACGGTCTTGATATGGATAACATCATTACCTATGTCCGTCCGAAGGGTGAGATGAGCGCAAAATGGGAGGATGTTCCGGAAGATATCAAGAATACGTTCGAGAAGCTCGGTATTCCCCAGTCTGAGCGGTTGTCACTGGCCGGTGTAGGTGCCCAGTACGATTCCGAGATCGTATACCATAATGTCCGGAAAGAAGTCGAAGCTCAGGGCGTTATCTATACTGATATCGAGAGCGCATTAAAAGGCGATATGGCTGATGTAGTGAGATCACACTTCATGAAGCTTATTCCTCCAACAGACCATAAGTTTGCGGCTCTTCACGGCGCTGTATGGTCAGGCGGCTCATTCGTATACGTTCCCAAGGGCGTGTCAGTGGAGATCCCTTTGCAGTCTTATTTCAGACTCAATGCTCCTGGCGCGGGACAGTTTGAGCACACTCTTATCATCGTTGAAGACGATGCTTATCTGCATTTTATCGAAGGCTGTTCAGCACCGAAGTATAACATCGCAAACCTCCATGCCGGATGCGTTGAAATCTATATCGGTAAGAATTCACGTGTCAGATATTCGACGATCGAGAACTGGTCCAAGAACATGTATAACCTGAATTCCAAGCGTGCTCTTGTTGAAGAGGGCGGAATAATCGAGTGGGTATCAGGTTCATTCGGTTCCCACACGTCATATCTCTATCCAATGAGCATCCTCAAGGGCGATAATTCCAGAATGGAATACACAGGCATCACGTTTGCAGGAGAAGGCCAGGAACTCGATACAGGCGCAAAAGTCATCCATATGGGAAGAAATACAAGTTCCCATATCACGACAAAGTCGATCTCAAGAGACGGCGGCAAGTCGAACTTCAGATCCGAAGTTAAGATCAACCGTGAAGCTGAGAACAGCAAGTCTGCAGTTACCTGTGAGTCTTTGATGCTCGATGACCAGTCCAGATCTGACACTATTCCTGTATCTGATATCAGAAACAGCAAGGTTGATATCGGCCACGAAGCTAAGATCGGAAGGATAAGTGAAGATTCGATCTTCTATCTCATGAGCAGGGGTCTGTCCGAGGACGATGCAAAAGCTCTTATCGTAGGCGGTTTTGCAGAACCTATCGCGAAAGAACTTCCGGTCGAATATGCGGTTGAGATGAACAACCTTATTAATCTTGAGATGAAAGGCAGCATCGGCTGACAGAGGTATTGTTATGAGTTACAAAGTAAATACTATTCCGATGCCTACATGGAACCACCTGAAGGTCAATTATGCACCGGATATTTTCGAGAGAGACGCGAACAAGTCAGGGAAGTTAAAAAAATATTCTGTAAGCCATGTTTTCGATGACATGGTAAGCAGTGCCGGGACTGATTTCGACGACGATGTAAAAGCTAATGCATCGGTAATAAAGTGCAAGAGTGTGGCTGCAAAGACAGGGGATAACTCCTTCGTATCAGAATATAAGGAAGGCGTTGTAAGAGAATGCCTTGAAGTGTTTGAAGGTGCTGAAGCTGAGCTCGTTCAGATCATTGCATCTGAGAATGAAGAGCAGTTGGATATCCTAACGCAGATCTATGCGCACAGGGATGCTAAAGTAAAGCTTTATCTTCTTAATCTGTCCGGTATCCGTTCAGATGTGAGAAGTGCTGTTGCTATAAAGGCTGAAGAAAACGCAGATATTGAAGTCGTCAGGATAGCGGCAGGAAGCCTTCATGCGCTTTACGGTATCCGATCCGAACTTATCGGTGATAACAGCCGCTGTAATGTAACGACGGCGTATCTTGCAGACAACGACGAAGTGCTTGATATGAATGACAGCACTGAATTCTACGGTAAGGAAACATTCTCTGAGATCAAGGCGATCGGCCTTCTGTCAGGCCATGCCTATAAGACCCTGAGGGAGACGGTTGATTTCAAACGCGGATGCGTGCATGCGATCGGTCACGAAGGTGAGGATACTGTCATGCTTTCCGATGAAGTAAGAAATCTTACGACGCCTCTTATCCTCTGCGGAGAAGAGTGGGTCGAAGGAATGCATGCGGCAACAACTACAAGACTTGACGATGACATGCTCTTCTACCTGCAGTCAAGGGGCGTGCCGTTAAGAGACGCGAAGCGCCTTATTATTGAATCCAGGTTCTCACCGGTTGTCGACATGATCAGCAACGCAGAGATCAAAAACAGGGTAATGAAATCAATGGGAGAAAGACTCGATGCTCTCACAGTATTATAAGAAAGACTTTAAGATACTTGGCAAGTTCGAAAACGATATGCGCCTAGTATATCTCGATAACGCTGCGACAACGCAGAAGCCGGATGTGGTGCTGGCTGCCGTCAGGAGATATTATACAAGCGATAATGCAAATCCCCACAGGGGCGTCTATGAGCTTGCAGTGAGAGCGACAGATGTACATGAACAGGCAAGAAGCGTAATCGCAGCTTTTCTGAATGCTGAGCGGGATGAAGAGATAATCTTCACCCGCAATGCAACAGAAGCACTTAATCTCGTAGCTTATAGTTATGGCCTTGCGAATCTTAAAAAAGGTGATGAGATAGCGGTTGCCATATCGGAACATCACAGCAATCTCGTTCCGTGGCAGCGTGTAGCCGAAGCAACCGGCGCTAAAATTGTTTATCTCTATCCAAACGAACAGGGTGAATATACCGAAGAAGAACTGACTTCAAAGATTGGGAAATCCACAAAGATCCTGGCCATGGCCCATGTTTCCAATGTGTTGGGAATAGAGAATCCTGTAAAGTTTGCTACAAGGTTAGTCCATCAGAACGGCGGAATAGCTGTTATAGACTGTGCCCAGAGCGTTGCTCATATGAAAGTGGATGTCAGGGACATAGATGCTGATTTTGTGGCGTTCTCCGGACATAAGATCTATGCTCCGATGGGCATAGGTGTACTGTACGGCAAATATGATTTGCTTGATGCAATGCCTCCGTTCTTAAGTGGCGGCGACATGATATCCCATGTGCATGAGCGCGGCACGACATATGCCAAACCGCCAAGGAAATTCGAAGCGGGAACGTGCAACCTTGGTGATGAAGCCGGTCTTGTTGAAGCAATACGCTATGTGGAAAAAATAGGGCTTGATAATATCAGGGAACATGAGACTGAACTGTGTAAGAAAGCACTTGAAGGTCTTAATTCTCTTAGCGGGATCGATATTTATCCTGAAGGTTCTGCTAAAGCAAGAAGTCTTATATCGTTTAATATCAGAGGAGTACATCCTCATGATGCTGCAACGATAATGGATTCATTTGGTGTATGTGTACGCGCAGGACACCATTGTGCTGAACCTCTGATGGAACGGCTGGGAATCGGATCTTGTCTCCGCGCGAGTTTTGCGCTCTATAACAACATGGACGATGTAGATATTTTTATCCGCTCTGTTGAGCAGACAAGGAAGGTAATGGGTATTGGATCTTAACAGTTTATATTCTCAGATCATAACGGAAAACAGCCGTGATGCTCACAACAGAAGGCCGGTGCCGGGTGCGACTGTAAGTCTTGAAGGAAACAATCCTTCGTGCGGCGATGATATTGTTCTTCAGGTCAAGATAGAAAACGGTATCGTGGAAGACATCGGATTCATAGGTTCCGGGTGCGCGATATCTCAGGCATCCGCATCCCTTATGATCGACCTTATCAAAGGAAAGACCGTTGAAGAGGCAAAAAGCCTTGTGGATCTCTATCTCCGCATGATAAAGGGCGAAGCTGACGAGGACGAATATATAGACAGACTCGAAGACTGCTCAGCTTTGGCTAGTGTGTCGAAGGTTCCTGCCAGGGTAAAGTGTGCAGTGCTCGCGTGGCACACGCTTGAAGATGCACTTAATAATCAAAACCTTTGATATTTTTAAGTTGACATAAAAATGAACATGTGATAAAACGATTACCGATAATTTGATTATCGGTAATTTGTTTTTAGAGAAGAGGATTGTAATGTCCGTTCGTGATACCAGTATAGATCCGAGATTGATACGAAGTGCCCGTGAAGAGTTCATGACTAGCGGGTTCATTAAGGCTGACCTCAAGAGCATCTGTGAGAATGCAGGTGTTACTACGGGAGCTGTATATAAGCGTTACAAGGGTAAGGAAGAGCTTTTTCAGACAGTCGTTCAGGAA
>JAILHX010000119.1 GCA_024695565.1 Saccharofermentans sp.
GCGTTCTCCCTATGATCACTTCCTGCTCACCGGGATGGATCAACTACGCTGAGTACAACTACGGCGATCTGCTTCCTCACCTTTCTTCCTGCAAGTCTCCTCACGAGATGCAGGGTGCCATCATCAAGTCTTACTGGGCACAGGAGAAGGGCGTAGATCCTAAGGATATCTTCGTTGTATCCATCATGCCCTGCGTTGCCAAGAAGTTCGAGAAGGAGAGAGAGCAGCTCAAGACTAACGGTCTTGCTGATGTTGATGCAGTTCTCACGACACGTGAGCTCGCAAGAATGATCCGCCGTGCCGGTATCATGTTCAACCGTCTCCCTGATGAGGAGTGGGATCAGGATATCATGGGCGATTACACAGGCGCAGGTGTTATCTTCGGTGTAACAGGCGGCGTTATGGAAGCAGCTCTCAGAACTGTATACTTCAAGCTCACAGGCAAGGAGTCCGAGCCTGTTGAATTCACAGCTGTCCGTGGCCACGATGCAGGTGTCAGAGAGGCTTCTCTTGATATCAACGGCACAACAGTTAACGTTGCTATCGCTTCTGGCATGAAGAGCGCTAAGGTTCTTCTTGACGAGATCCGTGAAGGCAAGTCAAAGTATCAGTTCATCGAGATCATGGGATGCCCCGGCGGTTGTATCAACGGCGGCGGTCAGCCTTATGTACGTCCCTGCTTCATGCCTAACGAGGGTGACGATATCCTCGACACATACAAGGAGAAGAGAGCTCAGGCACTCTATTCCGAGGATGAGCGTCAGGTACTCCGTCAGTCTCACAACAATCCCCAGATCATCGAACTCTACGAGAAGTATCTGGGCGAGCCTAATTCACACAAGGCTCACGAGCTCCTGCACACATCTTATGCTGCAAGAGAAGGCTTCAACGAAGTAAAGAAGTAATATCCCGTAACAGATTAAAATAATCAGAGGCTGTCATTGGTGACAGCCTCTATTTATTTGATAAAATATAAAATGGATTTGACCCGAATTCACAAAAAATACTCAATATTACATATAAATGCTCAAAAATGCATAATATAATAACAAAGATGTAGGCGGGATTTTATCTTAAGGTATCGAGAATGAAAAACAGGATCGCAATCTTCTCAAACGGATACAACGGCAGCATTACTCTCAAAGCGATTGAGGGTATTAAGCGTTTTGCCGCGGAGAAGGACTTCGATACCCATTTCTATATCGGCTTTGCCGCAAGTAACGAGAAGCCTACATTCAACGTCGGTCAGTTCAATATATATCAGCTTGCCAGGCTTGAAGAATATGACGGACTTATCGTTTTCTCCGGCCTTTTGAATAACCCCGAACTTGCAAAAGAAGCATGTCAGCACGCCAAGGACACGGGAGTTCCGGTAATCAGCATCGGCATGAAGTTCGACGGAATCCCGTATGTCGGAATCAACAACGAAGACGGCATGAGGGATCTTGCCGAGCATCTGGTAGCAGAGCACAACGTTAAGAATGTTGTATATATCGGCGGTTCAGAAGGTCACGTAGATACCATCGAGAGACAGAGAGTCGTTACCGAAGTGCTGGAGAAGCACGGTCTTACGCTTGCTCCCGAGAACATCTATTACGGCAACTGGGTAAATGAGACTGCCATTGCAATCGCCGATGAGCTTTCAGAGAGGCCTGAAGGTCTTCCTGACGCCATTATCTGCGCTAATGACATCATGGCATTGGCGGTAGCGTGCGAGCTCAGAGACTTAGGCTTCGAGCTTCCCCAGGATACGATAGTTACAGGTTTTGACCACATCGGTGAAGGTTCAGTCTCATATCCGGCGCTTACAACGGTAGATCAGGACTATGTCACGATAGGCTATAACAGCTGTGAACTCTTATATGACATCGTTGAAGGCAACAGCACAGATGTTCATTCCACAGTATCGTCAAGGCTCGTTATAGGCGAGAGCTGCGGATGCAACGCCGAAGTAGACAGTCCTTACGATATCGGCAGGCGCAACTACTGCCGAAATATCCATGCCAAGAGCAAGCAGGCAGACTTCTTCAACCGGTTTATGCGTTCAGAGAGAACAACGATCCTGGAATCTTCTGACTACGACGACATGAAGGAAAGACTAAGGGATTTCTATTCTTTGAATCACGATTATATCGGTGAGAATTACTTCATAATGCTCAACAAGTACTATTTTGAAGATGTCCTTGCTGAGGACCGTGAGATCCTCGCAAAGTGCTATGACACGATTTTCGATACCACTGTAGCATTAGTAGACGGCGAGATAACAGAGAGGGGAATCGATAATCGTCTTAAGATCCCGGGCTTTAAGAAGACACCCGGAGAGCAGCACATCTACTTCTTCTATCCGCTGCACAACGAGCAATACAACTATGGTTATGTAGTGTTCAGAGATGGAACATACATCATCGACGAGGCTTTCCGTATATATGAATACCTCGAGAAAATGGAACATTCCTTCATGGAATTCAGGATCAACATGCGCTTGGAGCAGGTCAACAAAGAGCTCAGATTCCTTTACGACAAGGATCCGATGACAGGTCTTTATAACAGATTCTGCTTCGTCAGCCATGCCGTTCCCATCGTCGAAAAAAGTAAAGCAAACGGCCGGCAGGCATTGATCATGTTCATTGATATCAACTACATGAAGAAGATCAATGACCGTTACGGACATGTATTTGGCGATAGGGCGATCACGATGGTATCAGATGCCATCAAGACGGGCATAGGCGAAGACAACGCTATCGGAATCCGTTACGGCGGCGATGAGTTCCTTGTCATAGCAGGAAATGCCAGCGAGAAATCCGCTGAGGAATTGAAGCGCAGTCTGATCTCTTATATCGATAAAGAAAACAAGCGCGGGATCAATCCTTTTAAGTTCTCGATCAGTGTCGGCTACGTGCTTACAGATCCGTCTTCAAACAGATCTGTAAACGATTATGTTGATGAAGCCGACAGACTGATGTACGAGATCAAGAACGAATATCACAAGAATCATCCTGCTGACTGATCTTATTAATAGATCCTGTAGATCGTCGTATTCTCTTCTGCGTAGTAAGCAGCCTGAGTAAGATTCTCCTCGAAGAAACGCTTATTGAAATATATACCGTTGCCGTAGTCTGTGTGCTCAAATTCAGGATCGTCAATGAGATATCTGATTCCACGCTCTTTACAGTATCTCGTGAATTCATTTATATCTCCGCCGCAGCCTGTGATGAGCCACAGGTAAATGGTATCTCTCGTGTATGTATCGTGACCTGCAGACCATGCATAGTAAGCCCAGCCGTAGTACATCGGACGGCCTGCCAGTATGAAGCGGTTCATTGACCATTCAGGCGTGAGGAATACATCGGAAGGATCCGTGTTCTCCATTACCCACCTGGTCACAGGTGACTCTGTATTAACGGAAAGAGGAGTTGAATTGTAGTTAACATAAACTGCCCACTCGGAAACTCCCGTTGCCGTAAGAGGAACCATGAGAGCTATTGCAAGGATTACTCCTGCCATCTCAAGTGCGAGCCATGCAGGGAATGAGAGTCCCTTGGACTTCTTCGGCTTGACCGGTTCGTGCCTCAGCTCTTCTTCACCGAATTCTTCTTCGTTGTTATCTGTTGCTTCGGAAGCCTCGTCAGCAGATTCGATAGCAACGTTGGCATCTTCTGCATCGTCAGGCTCGTCTTCACCGAAGTTAACGCTCAGGGCAACAGATCCGGGGCGCATAGCGACATGCGCGGGAGCAGGTACTGCAGCCATCAGGGCATCATCGGAATCATCTGCTTCATCAGAAGATTCAGCGTTCTCGTCCTTTTTCTCTTCGGAATCAGCAGGCTCTTCAGTCTTCGCTTCTTCCTCTGAAGTCTCTTCAGAAACTTCTTCTGAAGGATCGGCTGTTTCTTCCTTTGATTCAGCATCTTCAGCAGTTTCTTCTTTGTTCTCTTCAGTTTCTTTATCTTCGTTTATGTCTCCGAAAAGTGAAGCGAGAGCAGCGACTCCTGCCTTAGCTTCCTCATCCTCTTCGTCGTCCTTATCAGATTCTGTTTCTTTATTGTCATCACCGAATAAGAGCTCAGCAGGAAGTGCTTCTTCCTTGATCTCTTCTTCAGGTTCTTCGGGTTCTTCAGCGGGCTTTTCAGGTTTCTCACCGTTAAGCGCGGAAATATCTGCATCGATTCCGGTGTGAGCTTCGAGGACTTCGATCTTGGGAGTATCCTCCGTATCTTCTATGACTTCGCCGAAAGCACTTGAACTGGGGATTTCAGGTGTTCTGATGCCTGCGGTTGTTGAAGCAACAGCAAGAGCTGCTTCGCCGTCATCAGATTCAGCATCGATGATGTCATCTTCAGCAGCTTCTTCCTCGGTGTCGTTCTTCTTCCTTCTCTTGATCGGGATGTAAAGAAGGTTACCGATCAGAGCTGCTACGAATGCATCTACGAGGATCAAGGTGATCTGGATGAACTTATGGTTTGCGAGCATCTCAAGGGATACCTTGTAGAGGAATGCGAAAACCATCGGGCTCAGAGCGCAGAGGAACATGAGGAAACGGTAAACGGGCTTTTTGCGTACGATATCAGCGACAAGAGATACGACTGCAAATACGATACCTAATACAAGCGTAAATCCCGTAACGATAACGATATAGTTTGCGACAGAGATGAATGAGAGATCTTCAAGGATGAATCCGGGCTGGTACTGAAGAGATACGACGTTCTCATATCCGCCGGAGAATACCAGTGTCTGGATATATGAAGATGCAACGGCACAAACTGCAACTGCGAGATAGATCAGTCTGCTCTCGGAGAAGAGCGCCATGCAGAACATGAGAAGCATGAGTGCGATGAGGCATGAGCCGTGGAAGTAAGGCATTACAATAACGAGGATGCAGGCAAAGACCGCGATTGACATAGGATAGAGAGGATCTTCTGATCTTGCGATCCAGGCATTCCTGGAGAAAGCAAAGGCCTTGATTCCTTCACCGAAGCCGTCTGCACGGGATATGGATATTCCGAGTCTTCTTACGAAGGGCAGGAAGAGAATGACCATTATGAGGATAACGGCAATTCCGAGCATCAGGTGACGCTGGTTGGGATATACGTTGATAGCCCAGATGCCCCAGTTATCGTAATCGGTTACTGCATACCATGTGGTTGAACCCTTGATAGCTTCAAAAGCCTGGGGGAATGTGATGCCTGTCTTGAGCAATTCCGCGATGTGATAGAAAACGTTAAGTGAGCTTCTGAACAGTACGAGGATGGGAGCAACAAGGAATGCTGCACGTCTTGAACTGAGAAGAACTGCAAGGAGTCCCAGAAGGACGAGTGCGCATACCATAGTGATGATGGAAGGGAGGTTGAGCGCATAGTCGATAGGAAGTCCGAGATATTCCAGTGTGCCGGCGAGGAAGTAGAAGAGGAAGTGATACTTGATCCCGTCGCCTGAATAGTGCATGTACTGGGTAGGGAAGTTGAAGCCCTTGCCGAATGAAGAGACCATGGCCGTATGAGGCGAGAGGTCTGAGAATGTTGAGTAGCCGTTCAAAAGTTCGTTGCCGTTGATCCTGTATGTATAGAACATAAGGAATGTGGCAGCGATTGTGATGCCGAGGATAACGATCCCGTAGAAGATGGAATCAACGATATTGAATTTATAATCTTCGATGGCAGTAGCACCTGCTGCTCTTACTGCTTCACGCTTAACTCTCTTACGGTTGATGAGGATGAGGCATGTGAGGATCATCCAGAGGAAGAAAGCGAATGTGATAAGAACGCCGAGTCTCTTGCACAGGTCGCCGTTATCGATGATATATGAGAGTCCTAATGTAACGTAGTAATTGAAAAAAGGCACACACATCAGGCCTGTTACAAGACCTGCCGGAACAGTGAAAAGAGTATTCGGAATATGTGTGATCGACTTGGCTGAAGTACTGCATGCAATAAAGAGTCTTCTTACGTCCGGTACTGCCAACCCCACAAATGACATACCGAATGCGGCACATAAAGCCAGATATAAAACTGCGAGCATATAGATCCCCTTATTTTAAATATAGTGCTATTTTAACATTACTTCCGTTTTTACAAACATGTGGCAATTTGTGCGGATTAATGAGAAGCCCGCCCGAAAAAGAGTATAATCTGTCTATCTTGCGTTAAAAGGGGAAAATGTATGAAAATTACTGTTCTTGGCGGCGGTCTGTCGCCGGAAAGAGATGTATCGCTCAAATCGGCAAGCCTTATTGCCAATGCTCTTCTGTCCAAGGGACACGAGGTTGCTTTGGTTGACCTATATGACGGAATAGAGACTAACGAACCCTGTGAATCATTTTTCAGAAGAGGTACCGTTAACCCGTTCTCTTACACGATTCCCGAGACCGAACCTGACTTGGATGAGATCATCAGACAGCATGGCGGCAGGAAGAGCTGGGTAGGTCCCCGCGTTATCGAGATGTGCAAATTCGCCGACAGGGTCTTCCTTGGACTTCACGGCAGCCACGGTGAGAACGGCCAGGTTCAGGCACTCCTTGATGCATTCGACATCAAGTACACTGGTTGCGATTACATGGGATGCGCGATCGCCATGGATAAGGATCTGTCCAAGTCTCTGGCCAGGGCAGCAGGTTATCTTACGGCTGACTGGATCGTAGACGTTCCCGAGCAGCTTACTTTCGAGCGCGTTAACAAAGAACTGGGACTTCCCTGTGTTGTAAAGCCTATCGGCAACGGTTCTTCGTGCGGCGTTTCCATCGTTAAGTCACAGGATGAATTCGAAGCAGCCATCAACTATGCGGCTTCTTACCATCAGAAGATACTTATCGAGAAGTTCATCAAGGCACGTGAGATCACGATCTCCATCGTAAACGACGAGGCTCTTCCCATTACTGAGATCATTCCTCATGAGGGCTTCTACGATTACAAGAACAAGTATCAGGACGGTCTTACCACACACGTATGTCCTGCAAATATCGGAGAAGAGGATTACAAGAAGGGACAGAAGATCGCTCTTAAGATCTTCAAGCTCCTCAGAATGACCCAGTACGGCAGAGTCGACATGATGTACGACGACGTTAACCACGAGTTCTGGTTTATCGAGGCAAACAACCTCCCGGGCATGACGAACACATCGCTTCTGCCTGAGGCTGCAAAGGTCGCAGGAACAGCTTACGAGGATCTCTGCGAGAGCCTTGTAATGAACTGCGGCAGATGAGGAAGCATCCCTTAATAGTTATAATATATTGATTATTTTATTGCGGGGCACCCTTAATTTAGATAAAATTAAGGGTGCTTTACTTTAATCTTCGGAGGTCCCTTATGAGCGACAAGAGAACAGATTACATCAGTTGGGATGAATACTTTATGGGCGTTGCAAAGCTTGCTTCCATGAGAAGTAAGGACCCCAGCACTCAGGTAGGTGCATGCATCGTCGATAAGGACAACTACATCTTATCTGTCGGTTATAACGGATTCCCCTTAGGCTGTGATGACGAGGAGTTCCCCTGGGCGAGAGAAGGCGGAGTTCTCGATACCAAGTACGCTTTTGTCGCTCATGCAGAACTTAATGCGATCCTTAATTCCAAGGAAGGCGACCTCTCAGGCTCGACAGTCTACGTTACGCTTTTCCCCTGCAATGAATGCACCAAGGCATTGATCCAGAAGCGTGTAGGCAAGATCGTTTATTTTGACGACAAGTATCACGATACAGACACGACCAAGGCAGCGCGCAAGATGCTTGATGCTGCCGGCATCGTTTACGAGCAGTACAAGTCCTCAGGCCGCAAAGCAGAAATCGAACTCTAATGGAGGCGTAATATGCGTCGCGTTTTTGAGCGGAAGATAATTCCGCTGTTTCTGTCAGTCTTATTTATTCTTTCCGTATTCAGGATCACATCATTTGCCGCACCTTCAGGTACGGCTACTCCTAATTGCTGGGGCAGCGGCGGCCAGCTGGAGATCCAGCTCTCCGGCTGCAGCGGATATAAGACTATCACGGTCGTTGCGGAATTCTCCGGCAAGATCGACTCAGCTACAGGTTGGGGATTCGATTCATACGATATCAGCGGCAATCAGGTAACTGCTGTCTGTTCAGCCGACGGCCCGAACAGCTGGGGGTTCGACAGCCGCGTAGGGATCCAGGTAACGGGAAGCGATGTCGATTCCGCAACTCTCATATCAATATCAGGTGATGGCACTTCAGGAAGCGTAAGCGATGAGACTACAACTGCGACAACTTCGGCGGCTGAAACAACAGCTGCTACTACAGAGAGCACGGCTCCTGAAGCAACAACAGCTCCTGCAAAGAATGTGGAAGGCATCGAAGGTGACGACTGGCTCACGACCGTCGATTCCCACATCGTTGACATGAACGGTACGGAAGTATGGCTTACGGGCTGCAACTGGTTCGGATATAACACGGGAACCAATATTTTCGACGGCGTATGGAACTGCAATCTGGAAGACTCTCTCGAATCGATCGCAGATCACGGATTTAACGTTCTCCGCGTTCCCATGAGTGCGGAACTCCTTCTTCAGTGGAAGAACGGTGAGTATCCGGGAGCCAACTATAACCAGGCTTATAACGGCGCACTTAATTCCATGAATTCGCTTGAGATCTTCGATTATGTTCTTACTCTCTGCGAGCAGAACGGCATGAAGGTCATCATCGATATCCATACTGCGAAAACCGATGCTTCGGGACACAATCACCCGGTATGGTACAGAGACGATATCACCGTCGATGATTTTATCGAATCGCTCTCATGGATCGCTGACAGATATAAGAACAACGACACCATCATCGGTTACGACCTGAAGAACGAGCCTCACGGCAAAGCATCCGAGACACCCCATGCGATATGGAACGATTCCGATGATGAGAATAACTGGAAGGCAGTCGCGGAACGTGCAGGCAACGCGGTTCTCGATGCCAATCCTCATGCACTGATAATCATTGAAGGAATCCAGATCTATCCTACGGACATCAGCAGTAACAACTTCACGTCGACAAATGACGAGGATTATTACAACACATGGTGGGGCGCAAACCTTATGGCAGTTAAGGATTATCCAATCGACTTCGGTTCGCCTGAGAGGAATGCCCAGATAGTTTATTCGCCTCACGATTACGGTCCGAGAGTTTACGAACAGCCCTGGTTCGAAGGGGGCTTTACCTACGATTCCCTTATGGAAGATGCATGGTACGATTACTGGCTCTACATCCAGGAGGAAGGCATAGCTCCCATATTTGTCGGTGAGTGGGGCGGCTTCATGGAAGGCGATAATCTCCTGTGGATGGAGTACTTCAGACAGCTCATCGCAGAGAAGCACCTGCATCACACATTCTGGTGCTACAACGCAAATTCCGGTGATACAGGCGGCCTTGTTAAGGACGATTTCCAGACATGGGACGAAGAGAAATACGAGTTTGTCAGGGAAGTCCTCTGGCAGACAGAAGACGGCAAGTTCATCGGATTAGATCACGCCGTTCCGCTCGGAAGCAATGGCATTGCCCTGTCCGAATACACGGGCGTTACGATCACTCCTGCGCCTGTAACACCTGTTGCAGAGTCATCAGCAGAAGTTACGGAGGCAGCAACAGCGGAGTCAACTGACGTGCCGGCAACTGAAGTATCTGAGACTGCCGGGAACGGGAAGTCCAATTCAAATCCCAGCTTCGAGATGATCGAGAAAATAACCAAGGAACTTATTATCGCAGCTATTGTGATCGTGCTCTTGATTATCGTCGTCGCGGCTGTCAGAATAGCAGTATATAAGAGCAGAGAAAAAAAGAAATTAGAAGAGGAGATCATTCTTGATAACAAAGACGATTCTCCTGTTGACTATAACCAGACAAATGATATAAATTCTGTCGGTGATTCCGATAACTCAAAATATTTACCGGATAATACACGAGGGGATGAATAATATGATTTACGGTGCTTTACCTGATTTCTTAGAGAACAACCGTCAGATCGGTTTTATCATGCTCGGCTTTGCTGCAGTCGCATTCGTCATTATTGTCATTGTTCTCAACATTGCCAATGCCAGAGACAGGCAAAGAGATAAGCTTGACGAGAAACTCGAGAAGAGAAAAAAGGGCGAGCAGATCATTCACAATGTTGAAGCCAGAGAGCACAGGCCTGAAGAAAAGAAGATAAATCAGGTCAAGCGTGAGACCAGAGATCCCAAGAAGAAGGCTGAAGAAGAAGCTGCCGAGAAGAACATGCTCCTCGGGGGAAAGAGCGAAGCCCAGCTCGCTAAAAAGGATGCCACCCAGGTCTTCGGCGCTCTTGGAGTTAACTCCAGAAAAGTAAAGCAGATGGATAAGGAGAGGGAACAGATAATCATCAACGGTTATCTCCAGAAGTCCAATACCGCACCCATCAGACCCGTCTATTCAAATACACTTGCTGCCCGCCAGCAGCAGAGGAAAGAACTCGAGTCCGATACATACGGAGCAGAGGCTGAAACGCCTGCACTCGTTATGGATTCCGCTGCTCCTTCCAAGGTTAAGATCACTAATTCACCCTTCAAAAACAAGAAGGTCAAGCCTACTGAATTAAAACCGCCCACGGCTGCCAGAGTCGACGGTCCCCAGGTACCCGAAGAGCCCGATACCACATACGGTTCTGCCATGAGACCCGTTGTCGGTTCGGAGGTCTCCAATGCTGAGGTCGATTTTGTAGCTGAGGTTCAGGAAGAAAAACCGGACATCATGAAGACCGGTGAAGAGGCGATCCTTCCTGCTGCAGAACAGCCCGTCGAAGGCTTTGCTCCGAGCTCTGATCTCCCTGAAAACGGTGACGCCTAAAAACCGCTTCTCCATTGAGTTATAAGCATCAGCAGGCTCCTTTGTTACTTGAAAAACAAGGTATGCACTGTATAATTTAATTATCTTCTAATATGTTTATTAGAAGGTGTGTGCTTTACTTTGGAGGAATTATTGATGTCGGGTAGCTATTCGGGGCGCTCTCCGC
>JAILHX010000120.1 GCA_024695565.1 Saccharofermentans sp.
GGTATGCTTATAGATGTATTCGCATCAAGGTTTTTGCCCTAAACGCCCCTAAAAAATGCCAAAAAGGGCAAAAAATGCCAAAATCTACCCCTTTTACCCATTTTTCGAGCCGTTTGGGGGTATATGGGACGCCGAAGAACACTGACTCAGAGGGTACCGGCTTTCCTTCGCTTCTGGTAGAAGTTAAACCCATCCTCAACCTTAATGACACGATAACCTAGCTTCCCGTAAAAGGCGTTGGTCCGCTCATTCCAGCATGGGGTATCAAGATTAAACTCAACAGCACTCGGGAAACTATTCTCGATGCATTCCATCAGAAGGATTCCATAGCCTTTTCTGTGATAGGTGCTGTCGATAAAGATCCTGCCGATGTATACGCTGTTCCCCGCATCATCCGGGAATACGATGGCGGCGCCTACAAGATCTTGATCTGCCATCGCCTGATACAGATGCCCTTCCCGGGCCATTTGCTTATGCCATTCGATCGAATCGAATTCAGGCGGGCAGTCGCCTTCTGCGCCTCCGACATTTACGTCTGTCTCAAAAGCTCTGACAGACATGTCTACGATCTTCTCTATCTTATCTGCTGATGCTTTGACGATATACATCCCTATTCTCCCGTTTGCCTTACAAACCCCTATAAGCCTTGATCATCTCGAGCACTCTCTTGTCGCGGCCGATCATGACCTCATTGAAGAAGCACTCGCTCTTATATTCACCGTTGGTCCTGATCGCGTCATCGATATCCGCATAGACGAGACTGAAGCCGGCGTCCTTCTCGTTTTCATCAAGATTCTGAGAGCCTGCTTCATCTTCTGCTTCACAGAAGTAATAGTAATTTTCCTGCTCGAAAATTGTATCCTCATCCCTGTCGCTCTTTTGTCTTCGAAGAACGCTTCCGTATTCGGTTATGCTCTCAGGGATAACAGAAAGACCTACCTCTTCTTTGACTTCCCTGATGAGCGCTTCGCGTTTATCCTCGTCTTCATGGATTCCGCCGCCGGGGAACTTGTAGTACTTCTCGTTCGTGGCATAAACAAGAGCTATCTTGTCACCCTTGAAGATAACGGCTCTTGCAGAAGGCCTCCTGAAAACCTTCGAACTGCCGTCATAATCTTTCAGATCGATCTCAAATAAACGTCTCATAAAAATCTCTAATTCTCTCAGTTTTAGCCTTCATGGAAGCTATCAGGATATATTCTACTATCAACAAACGAAGATTATAATATGTTTATGATTTTCCAAAGAACTGACCTGAATCAAATAACGGTAACCGATGCAAGATGGAAGGCGTGCGAAGATAAGAACGCGCTTTTCTTATCTTCCATGGATCCGGAGAGGGTCCTTGCGGGATTTAAGAGAACCTGCGGGATCGACACTTCTGCAGAGCCATACGGCGGATGGGAAGACAGCCTTATCGCAGGGCACGGAACAGGGCATTATTTCTCTGCGCTCGGAATGAGAATAGCTGCGCTTCGCTATGGAGATAACACACCCGAGCTCGAAGATAGCATCACTAAGGCAGATGCGATAGTCGCAGGTCTTAGAGAATGTCAGGAAAAGCTCGGAAACGGCTTTCTTAGCGCTGCGACGGTTCAGGATAAAGATAATCCCTATATCCAGTTCGATGTGCTCGAAAACAAGGCGGAAGGCCGGCAGTGGGTGCCCTGGTACGCGCTTCATAAGGTGCTGCAGGGGTTAATTGACCTCTGGACTTACGGCGGGATCGCCGGTGCTAAGGAAGTAGCGATTGCGCTTGCAGACTGGGCCGCAGACCGCGTGCTGTCATGGGACAACGATACGCGCATTAAGGTGCTTTCCGTTGAATATGGCGGAATGAACAACAGCCTGTACCAGCTCTATATACTGACGGGTGACGATAAATATTTGTACGCTGCAAAAGTCTTCGATGAACCCGGATTATATGAAGAACTCTTAAGCTTCAAGAACCGGATGAGGGGCGTTCACGCCAACGCTACCATCCCGAAGATTTTAGGGTATCTTGAAGGCGCCAAGGCATTTGATAAGGCGGGGGACAAAGAAGAAGTTCAGGCGCGCATCGCGACTGCAGAGCGCTTCTGGGATGCGGTCATCAAGAATCAGACCTATGCCACCGGCGGCATAGGCGATATGGAGCACTTCTTCGATGACGGGCTCCTCGATGGTTCGCGCACGCAGTGCAATGCCGAGAGCTGCTGCTGTCATAACATGATCAAGCTCTCACAGGTCCTGTTCGAACTTACCGGGAAAACCAGGTATCTTGATTACATAGAGCGGACGCTCTGGAACGCCAAGCTCGGTTCGGTCGGACCTGACGGCGGATATACTTATTTCAATCCGATGGCAACAGGTTACTACAGGCTCTATTCGCCTGCTAAACCTTCCGAGAATCCTTTCTGGTGCTGCGTCGGAACGGCACTTGAAGACTTCGCTTCGATCGGCGGCAAGCTCTGTTACCTTAAAGATTCAGACCTTTATATCACGCAGTGGATCTCTTCAGATATCCGCTTGGAAGATACGGTGTACAGCCTCCGCGCTGATTACGGCGAAGGTAAGCTTACCATCACCTGCGGGCAGGGTAATGACGCGAAGGCTATTAAACTCCGCATTCCGAGATGGATTAAAAACAGGGATTTAATCTTGCCTGACTCCGAAGATTTTCTTAATGTCGCACTTGCACTTGATGGTGCTTTTGAACTTGATTTTGCGATGGAGCTTAAGATTATAGGACTTGCTGACGAGATCACAGCCAAAGGCTTTATGTACGGGCCTTTTGTGCTCTGCGTACCGCTTGGAAACGATAAGTGGGGCATCACTGAGAACGCAGGTATCGAAGTTGTGGCGCCCGCGTGGAAAGTTGTTTTCGATGCCTCGGTAAAATGCAATATAAATTACGGCAAAACGCAGCGCGCAGTTCTCGACCGCGAGTATCTGACATTGCCTAATGGCGTCACGTTGCAGGACTTTTCTGATGAGATCGAGAAGTATTTTATTAAGGACAACGACCGTTTCTTATTGACCGGACTTAAAGACTTCAAGGGCGATGCAATCAGCCTGCCTCTTATCCCCTACTACCAGGCCGGCAATGAGAGATACGGAATCTACTGGTATATTAACCAAGGCTGAGCGTGACCGTCACGTCGCCATTACTTAACAGGTCTTCCAATTCTTCTTCCGTCAGGTTGATCTTCCCGAGTCTTGTATAGGCCCAGGAATTGGAGCCGTAGAACACTACTATCTGATCGCCGGAATAAAGAACGATATCGCCAGGTTCGGTTGTTATCTGTTCATCGTCGCTTGTGATGCTCTGACCAATGGATCCTACCTGCTCAAAGCCGCCGTACATCGACATCTGTATAGTGAGCCCTGACCTAGCCAGTTCCTTCAGTTCTTCTACGGAAGCATTATCTTCCCATGTGACATCCACCACAGTATCGCCGATCTTCATTACCAGGGATTCCATAACTGTCGCCTCCGTATCCTCAGACCCGGGTAAAGTTGTTTCAGTCTCCTCTGACTCCGGCATAGTTGTTTCCGTCGTCGTGCTCTCAGATTCTGAAGTCACTTCAGAAGTGGTGCTTTGGCTTGTCACTGTGACCGTGGCATCATTACAAGCCGCTGCAGACAGCACAACAGCTGCCAGAATAACAAGTGCAACAACTCTACTTATTCGCATAAATATTTCCTCATGAACTCTTCGATGTGATCTGCCTTCGCGCTCTTTGGAAACGTCTTAGCCCATTCTGTTACAAGGTTAAGCTCTTCTGATCTCATCGCTGTAAGTCCTCATGCTTAGGGTTTTATACTCTAGTATTAATTTATCTGACAACGGATCAAATATAAAGCATGAAAACTTAAGCTCCTGTTCGTTTAGTTTTTCGAGCACGCCGGAACAGCCTCGAAGGCGATTGACTGACTTCGAGGCAAAAATAGGGCATATCTCAGATTCGGTTGACAATTGTAGCCTCTTGGTGCTAAAGTGAACTTGCTTAAGCTACAATTGTAGTCTGCATATGGAGGATAATATATGTCGGATAACATCGCCAGCAAAATCACTGATTCCGAACTGGAAGTCATGAAGCTGCTGTGGGGCGCAAAGGACGCTTTGCCCGTTACAGCAATTCGTGAACAGCTTCAGAGATCAAAGGGCTGGGAGCCTGCGACGATCAAGACGTTGATCGCAAGGCTCGTGTCAAAAGGCGTCGTACGTCAGGAAAAACGGAATGTTTACTACTATTCTCCCGTGATCACCGAGAAGGAGTACAGCTCATGGGCCACGAAGGACCTCATCACCCGCATCTATAACGGGAAGGCCCGCGACCTGATAGCTTCTCTTGTTGATTCGGATGGCCTTTCCCAGGACGATATTGCGGAACTTCGGGAAATGTTCAAGGTGGAGGAATAAAAATGTATTCATTACTGATAATGACCATCAGCGGCAGCGTTCTCACGTTGCTCCTCATGGTTCTGCGTTATACCGTTTTGCGGAAAATGCCAAGCACGGTTTATTACTATGCATGGCTCCTGGTACTCCTGCGTCTGGCACTGCCTCTTCCGGGATTGATTCCCACTATGGCGGAGACAGCTTCTGCCACACCTGTTTCCGAAGTCCCGGCTGTTTACAGCGATAACAGCGAGAATTACGGAAACAGCGGGAACTACGCATCTGAGAACGCCGGCCACGCTTATGTGATCGAAAACAACGACGCCAAGATAAGTGATACGGCTGAATCTGACGTCGTCCGTAATGACGGGAAGATTAATGAAGAGAAAACACAGGAAGTATTAGTTTCTGAGACTGCCCCGAAGCCAAAGCTTTCCGCGATTTCCATCGACTGGAAATCACCTGCGCTCTGGCTCTCGTTCTGGGCATTAGGAGCGATCGCAAGTATGGGGATCACAGTGTTTTCGTATCTTCATTTCAGCTCTAAACTGAAGAAAAGACTTACCGAGCCCGACAGCTTTACCAAAGCGGTATATGCTTCGATTCCGGGCAGAAAGCCTGCTCTCTATTTCTCAGATTCAGCACGTACACCGATGCTTCTGGGCGTTATCAAACCGATGATCGTTCTGCCGCTGCGTGAGTACAACGAAGAGCTCCTGCTCAACATTCTCCGTCACGAGCTTACGCATTACCGCCGGCATGACACCCTCTATAAGTGGATGGCAACAGCAGTCCTCTCTTTGCACTGGTTCAATCCTCTGGCCTGGATCATCCGCAGGGAGATCAACCGTTCATGCGAGCTTAGCTGCGACGAGATGCTCCTTCGTTCCATGAACAAAGACGAAAAACAATCTTACGGCAACTCTCTTCTTCTGATGGCAGTATCTTCACCTCTGCCTCAAGCCGTTGTTGCAACGAGCTTTGCAACTGAAAAGAGAAATCTAAAAGAAAGACTGGTTCAGATAATGAATTATAAGAAAAGCGGAGCCCGCGTACTTGCATCCATTCTTGCCATAGCGCTTCTTACAGGCTGTGGCATAGCTGCAGGTCCGGTTTCAGAGACAACTTCAGATAAGGATTCAGAAATTACCGATGAAACTACCGATGACAAGCCTTCTGCAGATGGCGCCATCCGGGTAGAAACAGTTGATGAGTTCCTTGCAGCGATCGCTCCCGACACCGTGATCGAACTTGCGGAAGGAGTTTTCGATCTCAGCACAGCATCGAATTACGGTGAGGATTCAGAGAGCGACTACTATACATGGAACCTTGAAGGAATGAATGACGCAAGCGATGTCGATGCCGAGCTGATCATACACGATGTTGATAACCTTACGATCCGCGGCGCCGGAATGGACGAGACAACCATTGCGGCAGTACCGAGATATGCGAATGTAATTGATTTCAAATATTGCGAAAACATAACCGTATCAAATCTTACAGCCGGTCATACGAAGGAACCCGGACTCTGTTCAGGCGGTGTCTTCCGCGTAGAGAACTGCAGTGACTTTAATGTAGATACATGCGGTCTTTACGGATGCGGCACGATCGGTGTTTATGCAACCACCTGCGAGAAGCTTAATGTAACTGACTGCGACATCTATGAATGCAGCAACGGCGCGGTCTTGCTTGGCGATTGCGACGAAGTTCTTGTCAGCGGCTGTGATATTCATGATATCGGACTCAAAGACGATGTTAGTGCTTACTGTATTTTCGCTGCTGACTACGGCACAGGCATATCGTTCTATAACAACAAAATCCACGACAGCAAGGCAGAGGGTCTGCTTTACACGAGCGAGACAGAGAGCGTAGTTTTCCTCTCCAACGAGGTAACAAATAACAGATTCACACAAAGCGCTTTCCACTTCGATATGATCGGTGCGACGGTTGACGGCTGTAAGTTTGAAGATAACAGCGGTGTCTGGTATATGGATAATGCTTATGTCAAAGCAGTCGATGTCGACGGCAACTATATCGAGGCTGACCAGTTCGAATCCATGGAGCTCCGTGACATCAAGCCTGATACAGTAGTTCCGAATAATGAGCCTGTTCCAACCCTGGCAGCCAGAGATGTCCCTGCAGGATCTGAAGTCGAAGTAACGACGATCGATGAGTTCCTCGAAGCCATCGGACCTGACCGTACCATCGTACTCGACGGAGAGAATTTCAATATGACCGAGGCAGGCAACTATGGCGGCATAGGCACCGAGTACTACAGTTGGGAAGAGATATATGACGGTCCTCAGCTCGTGATCCACGACGTAAGCAACCTTACCATCAAGGCCAAGGATACCGATCCTGCTGCAACGACACTTGAAACCCTCCCGCGTTATGCAAACGTGCTTGTTTTCAGGAACTGCGATAACGTAACCGTTGCAGGTTTCACGGCAGGCCATACCAAGGATATGGGCGCCTGCTCCGGCGGAGTTATCTATCTTGATAACTGCGAGAATATGACGGTTGAAGATATGCGCCTTTACGGCTGCGGCGTCACTGGAGTTGATACTTTTATGTGCTCTGAGATCAACGTAATCAATACTGAGATCTATGAGTGCAGCTACGGCGCAGCATACCTGTCTGTGACAAGCGGCATCCACTTTACGGACTGCAACATTCACGATGTTCCGTCTCCCGCCCTGGTATTCAGCGATTGTACGGATATCACCTGGAACGGCGAGGAACTCAAAGGTACTTATCTGCAATATAACGTGGAAGCCGACGGAACGCTCGTAGTTTATGATGAGACGTAATGGGACGTAACCCGCGCTTTCTTTGATTTATGTAAAAACAGGGCTTCGGAAATGTGATTCCGGAGCCCGTTTTATTGAGGGGTATGTTCTTGGGAAACAACGTTTTGTACACACTGTTGTACAACACCCGCCGTGCTTTTGCTGTACATTTGCCCGGGAAACAACGTTTTGTACACACAGTTGTACAACTCCTGCCGTGCTTTTGCTGTACATTTGCCGGGGAAACAGCGTTTTGTACACACAGTTGTACAACACCTGCCGTGCTTTTGCTGTACATTTGCCCGGGAAACAATGTTTTGTACACACAGTTGTACAACACCTGCCGTGCTTTTGCTGTACATTTGCACCTAAGCCGGGTCGTACAACATCAAGTCATTCCTGATTTATTTACCTTGCGCCTTGAGATACTTTTTCAATTCCATCCTTGCGAGAGTATCGGGACCGATTAAAAAACTGTGCACGAACATAAAGAACACGATAAAAGAGTAGCCTAAATACTCAGGATGCGGGTCATGCGGCGCTATGATTAATAAAGTTACCGGTAACCCGAAAATGACCACCAGAATGAATAAATAGAGAATGATGTTCCAGATCCATCCGCCTACGCTGAGGCTTTTTTTCTTGTATTTGTTATCGCCCTTGCGGATGAACGTTGTCTGTTTATAACCGTGGGAGCGATGGCTGTCATGCCAGGTATGCACGGTAATAAACTCAGGGTAACTTACTTCTTCACTCTTCTCGATTTTGGCAGGATGCTTCTTTCTTACTGCCCATGCAATAAGATCAATCAAGAAGCAAAACAGCTGAGTTCCGATGAAGACAACCGCCAATGTCAGAAAATAACTAATCAAGTCATCCATAGAAGCATTATATCAATTCCCGATGTTCTTATTTGTAAATTTCAATCTGACTGATAATTTTGTGATTCAACTTTGAATCAATTAACTGTCAAGCTGCTCACGCTTTTTCTCAAGATGATTGATCGGTTCATCCTTACGTATACCGATTACTTCAACCTTTTGAATTCCAATAAGCTTATCAGCAATACTAAAATCTACATCAAAGACATCTCCGACATTAACATCAGTTGTACTCCTGAAGTCGTCATCAAATATGATGTCCATATCAAAATGATCTGTCACGGAAAAATCAGGAATCACAGCATATGCTGACCATTGAACATCTTCCTGAATCAGACTGAGCCATGTGGGCTTTCCGGCTTTCTCTTTTGGGAAGGCGGACAAGACTTCTGTATTAAGCAAACGAACTGTATAGATATTCTTCATTCTACTCCGCTCTCCAATATCCTGAATCTCAGTGAATCAATATCAAGTTCAGCCTCCGCCCCGTATGGCAGTATGAATACCGGTGATGAATGGCCGAAGTTCATATTGCCCATAACAGGCAGATCTGCGCAATCATATTTGCCGGTAACGATACGGCGTATCCTCTCAGCGTATGGTTCAAAGCTGCCCTTCATTCTCATCTTGCCGATGATCACACCACTAAGGATCTCAAGGTATCCCATCTGACCCAGCCAGTCAAAAAAGTCTGCAATCTGATCTTCTGTGCAAAACTCAGGGATATCTTCGAAGAACAAAATACTGCCGGCCATATCCTCCTTACGGACAACACTTGAACCGTCCGGAAATCTCAACGTCCGAAGATCCGAGTGCCCTCCGAACATCCGGCCTCTGACTTTCCCTTTTCCCTGAACATAGTAATATCCGCTGTTAGGGGTGTAGACCTTTCTATAAGACCTGTCCGTGAGGTTTTCCCTGCTTGATGACCACTCGCTTGAAGGTTCGATCTCACCTATGACAGAACTGTCGAAGAACGTCTTTTCAAACCAATAGCGGCTATAAGGATGCCATCCGCCAGTCTCAGCGACCGAAGTCAGGAGATTGTCTCCGTAGTAAGTCATGAGGCCTGCTCTATAGCAAAAAAGATGAAGGATCATGATGTCAGAATAGCCGCAGAAGATCTTGGGATTGGCGGTTATTGTTTCAGGTGACAGATAAGGCAGCAAAGCCGCCGCGTCGTTACCGCCGATAGCAGCGATTACGGCCTTTACTTCCCTGTTTTCGAGAGCCCACATAACATCATCCGCCCTCGCCCCGGGGTTTTCCTTAAGATAAGCAGTACCCCTGAGAGCATTGGGGGCAGCTATTACATTGAGACCCGCTTCTTCAAGGTGCCTAGTGCCTAACTGATACTTCCACAAAACGCGCGATGATCCCGCGCAGCCCCATGACGGACTTATCACCGCCACGGTATCGCCTTTATGAAGTCTTTTGGGTTTGATGATGCTCATGAATCTTTGGGTTTTCTTTGCTGCTTCCGCGGGCCGTCACTTGCTGCTTTTGAGAAGGGAATGCTCTTCTTTTGCTTTAGCATCTGATCAAAAACCACATGTTCTCTCTTCTTCTTTGCCATTGCTTTATACCTATACCCACTAACTTCAAATAAACTTAAATCAAATAACTCTCCGAACCTTTCCTGTAGTCACGGAATGAGACCCAGCTTAAGCCTTGCTTACCTGCTATCTCCGGAACCTTCTCTAATACTTCCCGGAGGTCCCAGGCAAGAAAATCTATATAACCAAAATTAACTCCTGTGGCGCCGCCGATAAACATGAACGAATCGGGCAGAGACTTCTCCAATTCAGCTTTGATCGCGTCTCTGATATCAAGTATCTCAGTGCCGCGGGAATCACAGTCAACATTATCGGTCGGATAGAACAAAAATCCTCCGAAAATGCCGTCTTCCTCGAGCGAATCCATGGCATAAGATCTGTCGATATAGTAGCTGTCCATCAGAGAGAAATAACAGGTAGAGCCGGATATGATGTCTCCGCGTGTTCCATCTGTGGATTTTGGGTCTGGATCGATGCGGTAAACGCTGAAGAGATTGATATATCTTTCTGCATCCAATAACTGTTCTCTGGTCACCGAGAGATTAGAGACCATATCATCGAGCAGTTCCTTAAGACCCAAAGAAGGCTTGTCCAAAGGCTCATCAAGGAACTTGATATCACGTATAAACTTCATCTCCGCAAGTTCACCTACTGACTGATCAAGGAGAATATAAAGAAGATGGTATGCGGCGTTCTTATTGCCATTAATTAACGGAAGCAATTTCTCGCAGTAAACATACAGATCCGCAAAGCCCTTTCCCCACTCCGTCCATAAACTGATGTCAGAGGAAGAGACAGAAGACTCGCCCATCACGATCCGGAAATTATCTACTGCGTTTCCGTCAGACTGCCTTCCGACATAGATATTCCAATGTTCGAGCACTTCCTTGGGCGCCCTGTTTTTAAAATAAGCTCTGGAGAATAGATATGCCCATGAACCTTCAAGGCTCAATATCAGATCGTATTTGTCTCCTTTGCGGCCGACTTCGGCATAAGTCCTGTAAAACGCCGGGGACAGTAATTTGTTAAGCTCTTCCGATATCTGCTCCCGGTCAGCATTACTGTCTATGAGCTGCCTTAAGACTGCTTCTTCTTTTACAAAGTTCTTCCAGCACTCATCGACTCTGACACGGAAAGGCTTATCGCTAAACGGATAACTGTTACAAGATTTTGTGCCCGGGACTTTCAAAACGCTTTTTCTGTTGCCACCATTATCTGAGCCCATAACATACTCCTTTTCATGCCGGGATTTTATAAACCGTTCTTCAAATAATTATATTGTATCCTAGCTCCATACCGGGATATTTATTCAAACAACTTATCTATGTCCGCCTGAACATACGATTTCGAACTCAATACCGTAAATGAATCAGCAAACAGTTCTTCACATATCCTAAGTTCAAGTTCCTGCCTGTGGATCCAGTGCCTGACTATGCCGTCAGATCCTTCGAGACCTGTTCTTGCCGCATGAGGACTGTTATTAAAATATTCGCACAGCATCAGGAACCATACCTCGTTGCCTTTGTCATCAACCCGGGTCTGCCGCGCGGTCTCAAGATTTCTCCTGATATCATCCGGTGCCGCCTTAAGATACGCAATATGGATCTGCTTATCACCGATGGCATCCTTAACGCATCGATAAAAATCTATAATCGCTTCATCCGTCATATTCCGGAACAGTATCATGTCCTCCACGATGTTTTGGAAAAGAGCACATTCCGTGATCAAGGGGGCCCCGTCCCAGCTGCCGTAACGCTTCAGGACTATGTCTTTGAACTGCTCGAAAGGCACGCGGTTGTTATATATCTCGAATCTCTCCATCGCCTGATAGAAGCTCCGGTCATCAGTGCGGATCTTTGTATAACAGACGACTGCATGATCGTCTTCAAAATGGGTCTTCGCTTCTATCTCAGATCTCAAAGAAGAGAACTTCCCCAGAGCATCCTGATAGTCTTCCATCCCCATATATGCGCACCAGGCAAGCTCTACCGGAGAATAGTCGCCTTCTTCAAGGACTTTATGGTCCGGGCACTTATCTGATAACAGTTTTACAAGAGTGCTTTTACCGCTTCCCT
Organism: Saccharofermentans sp.; assembly: GCA_024695565.1. The sequence goes on from JAILHX010000120.1 coordinate 11,686, forward strand.
GTATGCCTTCAACAAAATATGTCATGTGTTCAATCCCCATGTGTTTTTATCATATCGTCTGATACCAGACTGAAATCATCCTTAAATCTTGCCAGGATGACTCGATCACCGGCTACCGGGTCGGTATCAGGTTCTAATTTTTTAAGGAACCCAAACTTGTAAACATTCACACCTTTAATTATATAACCCTTATCATATTTTCCACCGCACTCGCCTGAATAAAACTCAATATCGCCTTTTAGGGTCGTGATCAAGACTGAAATGAAGTTATAGATGGAATAGGGAGGGAAAAACAAAGCAACTATCAGAGGCGGAACGATTCTGACAGTATGAACCTTTCCCAAAAACAGATATAAGAACAAGGCAGCGATTGCGCCCACGACGAATGATACAGGGATCAAAATGAGTGCCGTTTTGATATGATGCCAGATGAGTTTCTTCTTAATATCTTCCGGCACCGTTATGCTTGTCAAAGACTTCTCGCTGACAGCTTTATCCACTGCCTGTTTAACGCCTTTGCCTGATGTGACCTGATGCGAAGACTCATCCGGTGCCATAGAGCTCTTCTTCATATCAAGAAGCTTCACATCCGGATTATGTATCAGGCAGTGCTCGTAAACTTTTTTTACGGCATAGCACGCATCCATTTTGCTCCGTGATATAGCAACTCTCTTACCCCTCTTAGTCCTGACAATGATCTTATAGATGAAATACTCCCTGTAGCGGCCGCTGTACCTCATTCCGATACGTTCGGTATGCCATGTCTGTTTTACCTGCAGGGATGCTATGTCTTCATATGCGACAGCAGTTACTCCGCAAGATGATCCGATCAGAATATCCGGGGCAAGAATAATGCCTCCGTAGTCCAGAAGCTTCGCATCCGCAGAATTTGCCTGTTCATCCACCTGAGATCTATTAAATCTCTTATCTCCGCATTGAGGAAAGAAGCTTTTGACGACATCTAAGTCTCTGCCGTAATAGCCCCAAACCAATGCGAGCACGAGGATCGGAACGCCAAATACCAGTGGCGGTACATAAGTCATGTCATCATTGCCCATTATTTTGTTAACGATGGCGAAAACAATCAGGCCCGCCGTCACCAGGAAAGCCACAAAATCAAAAATCAGCGTCGTTCCGTTATCATTAACGAAGCAGTTTAAGACCAAATTGGAATACCAGTTGCGGTTCGGCGGTATCTTAACGCCGTTAAAGTAAGCTTCTATCACCTTATCGAGCTTTTTCTGAGTCCCGTGATACTTAAGCCCACGTTCCCTGCAGATATGAACGAGCTCTTCCCTGTACCACTTGTATTTCTTAAATTCCTCGTATGTCTTTATGCTGTCAAATCTTGGTCTTACCATTTAATTTCCTACGCAAATCCCCATTCGCATATACTAATTCTCTACTCAAATCCCCATTTAAGCATCAGAGCTTTCTGCATTTATAGCAGACTGAGAGCGGGATCATTTTTGCTTTTTGCGCCTTGGGACTTTTATCTTCTGAATCTGTTAAAGACTTTTCGTCAGTCTGCTCGACCATCTTCTCGATTATAAAACCGGCATTATAAAGTGCATTAACATACGTGGATATCATTCTGTTCGCAAACGTTACTGTTGTATCATGAACCGGCATCTTGAAGTAGGATTCGTCAAAATAACTGCGCGAGAAGACCAGCCTGCCATTATCAAGAGTATCTTCTCCGGTCTCATAAGATTTCGCAACACAGTAATGCAAAGGATGCCCCCAGCTGAATATGAAGATACCATCTTTTTTCAGATACGATGCAACCTTCTTAAGTGTCCCGTCCAGATCTGTCGTCCAGCCTATCCCGTATATCGAATAAACATAGTCAAAATAATCTTCCGGGATACCGCAGTCTTCTTCCATAGGAGCACAGATGAGCTTAGGAGAGTAACCGCTCTCCTTCAAAAGTTTTCCGGCATTATCCAGTTGCTTCTCGGACAGATCGAGTCCCCACAATTCTAAGGCGCCTTTATCAGCAAGATATTTCAGTGAATGCCCGCTGCCGCAGCAAAGTTCTAAGACCTTCTTTCCCGCAACCTCCGAAAAGAAATGGAGATCATCTTCTGTTACGAATCTGACTCCGTATTTAGGTAAAGCTGTCGTCCCAAACCAGAGATCTGCGTGTTCATCCCAGTATTGTTTATTTCCCGCTACTATTTGTTCTTCCATTTTGAATTCCTGTTACTATATGCCTGAACAGGTCATAATCTATACTTTATTTCTTATCCTCTTAAATATCTCAAATTGCCTTTGTTCCTCATTAACGTTGCCGTTTGCAAGTCCTTTTGCTTCAAGGATCCTATCTATAGCCTGTGCCGGATCCATCGTATGATAAGGCAGGAATAATCCTCGTAATTCTTTGGGCTTAATGATCCTGTAAACTTGTAACGATGTCTTTTCATAAGTGTAAGCAAAATATCTGTAGATATATCCGATCCAGTAAAGTTCGTTCAAAGTATATTTAACCGAGCCGTAATTTGATCTGCCATATTCTTCATCTATAAGGAGCAGAAGATCACCGGCTTGTATATTGCTCTGAAGCACTGCCTTATTATCTAATTGTTTTGCTGCAGCGCTATTCATAAATCTGCGGATGAATATCTCTGAACTGGTTTCCATGGCTGAAGCAGACAGTTCGAATGCTTTGGCCTGTATATCACAGAGAAGAAGCCCGTCTTTATCGATTTCTTTCATGCTGTTTTTCCTCTCATTTCAGGATTTCATCTATGTATTTTCCTTTTCCTCTATATTGTCTTCTTGCAATTTTAACCTTATCATCTCCGAGTTTTGTTTCTTCCGTTCTTATACTCTGAGAATATTCTTTTTCACTGGAAGAAATATATGATCTCTCGACTATTTTTATCTTTCTGACAGCGCGTTCGCTTGTAAATACATACTGGTTTCCAAGATTTGTGGCTGCAAGACAATGTTTGCATTGTTCGTCTGTTATTTCTCCTGATATAAACGAGTTAATAATCTGGAACATCCTGTTATCTGCAATTGGCGCAATAATATAATCACAGTTCCTGGCCTTCTTTATCAGATCTCGAACTATGGGATGCTCCTGGTATTCTTCTAAAGTGCCTCTAAAATACGCAATTGTCAGCATCCATTCCTGGTCAACCTTGTATTTTTTGCATTTCAAGTCAGTCTCATCGAAATCCAGATAATAAACAGAAGAACGCTCAAACCCGGAAACAAAAGAAACAGCCTGGATGTAACTCTCTCCGGTGTAGAATCCTTGCCCGAAATCATTATTCATCCGGCTTCTGTCTGCACTTATCCCGCCTTCAATCTCACTCTTTGAACCATGGAAAAGAAGCTTATGACCGGGTTTCATACTTTCAAGCCACAGCATTTCCTTAAGTCTTCCAAGTCTTATACCATTATCAAAAGCAAAACTGTAAACCTGCTCCATTAATTTATCTGAAGCTTTGTTCTTACCCTGTTCATTTCTGGATATGGTCACTTGCCGTACACCCAGCCGTATTGCCAATTCTGTCTGCGTTATACCAAGAATATCGCGTATAGCGATTAAATCATCCGGGAAATTGTAATCCATGCCATTTGCCTCCTCAACTTATTTATATCATATTATATAAACAAGTTCGAGAGTTATTTTGAGATCATTCGGGTTAAGAGCGATTATCCTGCCAACCTTCTTTATTGCTGCCTGTCTCATAGCTCACGGGTGATATGTGCGGGAAATCACCGGCGCTTGTTCCGTGCTTTTTTGCCCAGGCATCACGGGCTACATAAAGGATAGCTTCAAATTCCATCGTCCACAGCTTTGTTATCTTGCCGCTCTTAACGTTATTGAAGTAATTCTTTCCGTTAACGAGGGCAATGCAGCGTGAATAAAGGAAAGTATCATCATTATGAGTGTCGAACTTCAATGCAGTCTCATAATTCTTCTTTGTATCGATCTCATAAAGGAGCTCTGCCATGATGTCTTCAAATGCAAAGATATCTTCGTCCGGAAGTTTAGATAGATACTCCACAAGCGGCTTTACAACAAGTTCGTCATCGCCTGACTTATCCCAGTCACATACATCGTTGCACAGGTCGAAAAACTTATCTCTGGTCATCATGGAACTTTTTGCCTCCTTAGGTGTCTCGACTGTCTTTGGCTGCGGTTCAGCGATCACCTGCTTTGCCGTTATCGCCACGAGCCTCTCATCGATGAAATATCTCATCTTGCCGCCATCCCTGCAATCAGCTGTTACGGACAACTTGCCGTCAGGTCCGTAGGATATCTCATCAAAACGGATGCAGCCGTCACTTACAGGTAATGGGATTATCCTGGTAAGATCCATGATCCTTACAAAGATCCTCTCAGATTCTATGGTATAGATATTCCTGGTAGTCTTAGAGTTCATCGTATTTCCCGGCGAATTCCTGTTAACTTCCACAGTCTTTAATCCTGCATTTTGGATAGCTGCAAGAGCAATATCAAGTTTATATTTGTCATTGACCTGAACCGGTACGTAATTGCCATTCTTAAGTCTGAAGAAGAAATTCTGATAGAAGTTTCTGGCATTAGTCACATGTCCGTTATGAACGATCAGTGCTGACGCGCCTTCGAAGATCTCATAAAGAACTTCAACAACCTCATTCTTTGGGATTATGACAGGCGTGAAAGTATTAAGCGTAAGGTTTCCCAATATATAATTCTCGGAAATTCCAAGATTATGATTCTTCAGGAAAGGCATTCCTTTGGCAAGATCATTCTCAACTTCTTCGATAAAGTTGTCTGAAACCTCTAGATATTTCTTTGTGTTAGCGAGAGCCGCCCTCGTATCAGTTGCCTTCTTGATGGCAAATATCAGCATATAAAATCCGAATATCAAAAGGCCGGAACCAATCAAAATGGCATAAAAAGTCAGAATATCTTTGTAATCCTGAGATGCTTTGAAATCGTATGCAAATGTCATCGAGATACCGGCAAGGACAAAACTTCCCCATATCAAGTACAAAGGAATGGAGAAGATAAACAGCAGCCTATAGTCCCTGAGCTTATGAAGAACTTCCTTAAGCTTCAGTTTCTTAGGATCTTGGGGGTAGTATTTGTATTTAGCAAGTTTGTCATCCATTTTCCTGTCCCCTGATAAACAAATTATAACAGCATTATTTGGCAGTTATGGAAACGATATCATCCATATTATCTATCAGGATATCGATCTCACTGCAGTTAGCAGGGACAATGAATTCTCTGACATTCACCTTATTAGCCTTTACCATCAGTGTGTGTCTGCCTTCTGATATGAAGACGGCACTAGTCCCGCCGTTATTAAGGCTTAAATTGATATCCGTATCAATCGTTATCCTGGTAGTACCGGCGCACCCTCTGAACTTGCTTGTCCTCGTAAAGACGCATTTTACAGGTCTGTCCAGGCTTGCAGAATTGTACTTCAGTGAAGTAACACTGATTATGTTGCTGTCTTGAACGATCACGAGGCTTGAGTCATCCTTTACATCCAGGCTCGCATATGCGAGATCAAACAGAGATTCGAACATTACTCTGTGCTTTCCTCTCGCAGCATTAAATGCCATTTCCGGATGTTTCCCGTCCATGACCCCGGCCGCATAGTCATCTACGGTTACCGTATACCAGATGTAACTCTTGAGAGCTATATCTTCACAGCGCATATTAACCGTCGCCATATCTCCCTGCGTGCTCGAAAACTCCCCGAGATCATACTGCGCTATCTCAAATATCTTAGGCGCAATATACTTGCCCATGCGCCCCCTGAAAGCAAGATAAACATCAGTAGTGCTATCGTAAACAGAGAATTCCTTTGTTAGCGGATCTTCAAATACTCCGGGAACCTTCATGACGATCTTATGCGTTCCCGGGACCACATACACAGCCGTATAATCCTGCGGCTTCATATCGCATATATGGTAGCCGTCCACATATACTGATATGGGCTTAGCGTTTGCGTAGTAATTAGGTTTAACGATTCTTTTTCTGTATATGTGTAATGTGATCATGTTACCTGTCCCCATTATCTGGCACATATACATAATAACATTATCAGACCAGGATACCTGCCATCCCCATCTTCTCAGTAAGATCACCGAGGCTCTTATCGTACTGTGCCTTAGAGATAGCGCCCCGCTCCAGGAAAGCATCCAGCGTCTGCTTCTGATTCAAATACAACTGCTTTTTCTTCTCTTCGGGCGAAAGCTGCTCCCATTCAAACTGTTCCATGCCAAAGTTCCCTTAAAGTATTTACGCGGGTCATTATAGCATGCCCTGCGGCAGGAACAGGTGCGATTATTAGGACAATTTAGAGGGACGGTTCTAGGACGGTTCTGAAGAATTTATAATTTTTTTCTTTATAAATTTTGGGGAGTGCTGATTTTCGAGCACGCAAAATGCTTATCCTGCGGATTACCAATCCGAATCCCAGTCTGAGTCATACGAATCGTAACTGTCGTAGTCATAATCCCAGTCGTCATCGTCCCAGTTGCTGTCATTCCAACTGTCGTCGTCATCATCGTTGTCGTAGGAATCGGCTTCGGTCTCGTATTCTTCGATGTCGTCAGCGTAATCGGCGTCGAGGTCATCGTAATCTCTGGCCTCAAAGTAATCCCTGTAGTTCTCTTCGAGTCTGTCGGGAGCATCGTAGGTGCGTTCCCACGAGCCGTCATCGGCAAGAGCATACCAGCCGGAGCCGCTGTAGTAGTAAGGTGTTCCTTTGTAATCGTAGTAGCCTTTGTTAGGTGTCTTGGCATCTTCCAGGATCATTGCGGCGAAGGAGAAACCGAATACCGCAATAATGAATATGACAATGCCCCACATTAAGATATTGGCCCACAAAGGACGTTTTCTTCGTGAAGACGACTTCGGACGCTGGGAATTGGAGGTCCTACCTTTGTCCAGATCTGCCTGCTTGCGCTCTAAGAGTTCTGCCCTCATCTTCTGGTAGATCTCGTTGACAGCATATGCCTCATCGGTACCCTGATAACGAATTGCGCGCGTACCGTCTGCCTTGTTCTTGTATACAACGCAGTTTCCTGAAGAACTCTCCTTATAGATACCGAATGCCCGGGGTTCTCTGTAATCGACACCGATGAAGAACCTCATCTTCTCGAGCGGGATGCCCTTGGCCTGGGCAAAGGCCTGAAGTTCTTCTATTGTCTTGGGGATCTGGTCGCCGCTCCTCTGAATATGAACATTGACCGCACCGCAGTTGGGACACTTCTCGATCGTGTCATCTATAACGCTTCCGCAATAATCACAAAAAGTCTTCATACTACCCCCTAAAGATCCTTATAAGATAATCTTAAATTCCTATAGCATTATATCACTTGAAGACATTAATGGTCTTTACAGTGATTCGATCATATAGACTGAAGCCAGTACCGTTCCGATAAACGCGCTCCCCGCGATGGCAATACCAGTTATCGGAAGCCAGAGCATTTTCCTGCTGCGCTTAGTCAGCATAGTGATCAGAGAGACTATTCCTGCTATGCCCCCGACCGGTGAGAGCATGTATCCGAGAACAGTTCCGAAAAAGAAAACACCCATCTTGGCGACATCTTCTGAATGGATCAGAACACTTGTGCCTTCATAAGACGGCATTACCGTAACCGTTAATATCATAAACACTCCCAAAAATGCCAGGCAGGACAGCACCAATGATATCCAGCCAAAAGCTTTCGAAACCCCGGGAACCTTATTTACATTATTCTCAGCCATATAATCTCCTGTTACTGACTTTGCCATATCCTTATCCAATTAAAGCACAATACCAACCGCTGCCGGAGCAGACCCTCTCATTAGGGTATTATATCACTCGTGGATTGAGTACTGTCCCTAATCAGTAAGAAACGTATGGGCCTTGTTTTCGAGGACTTCGAAGGATTAATCAGGCACATCCCTTGTCAGATTCTTGACCCATATATACTTGTTGTAATGCCACTTAAGGAACGGCAGTTTGACGATCTCATCGAGGCACATGATGACATATACGACCAGCACCGGCCACTTGAACACAAAGCAGGCAATGAGCGCGGCCGGAATGGCAAAGCACCAGGTGGCAAAGAATACGCTTACCGCATCGTACTTGGCGTCCCCTCCTGCCGGGAAGACCCCGCAGGTGAAGATCGTGTTATATGCAAAAGCAAACATATAAAAGCAGCTGAATACCAGCATCCATATAAGATACCCTTTGGCCGTATCAGTCAGCGCATAGAAAAGATATACGAGCGGTCCCGCTATCGCGATAAGCATTGCGTTAATCAGGCCGCTTAAGAACGAGACCTTGTAGAACCGGTCGCCATACTTTTTTGCCTCATCGAGTCTTCCCGATCCGAGCAGCTCACCGATCATGATGCCCGAACCGCCTGCTATGCCCCAAGTCACACAAGCAATAAGCTGCTGCGCAACACCAGTGACTGAAGCAGACGCCGTCGCATCAGATCCTAAGTGTCCCATGATCACGTTGTGGACCGTAATGCTTATGCCCCAGGAAAGTGCGCTCGCAAGGTTGGCGGGGAATACCTTCCAGTAATCCTTCTCGAAATCCTTGGAAAAATAAGTAAGGCTCTTAAACGGCAGTCGGATCGTCTCCTTCTTCTTTGCCCAGATTAGAACTATCACAAGGGCTATGACTTCAACGACTATCGTTGAATACGCAGAGCCGTTTGCGCCGAGCGCCGGCACCCCGAATTTGCCGTATATCAGGAAATAATCCGCGATCATGTCTACCGTAACCGTAACAGCAGATATGATGACGCTCAGCTTCGCGTCTCCCGCAATCTTCATGTTCATCAGAAAGCACTGCGCCAGGGCGGAGAAAATATATGAGAAACTTACTATTCTAAGATACCCGGCGCCGATGGTTATAAGGCTCTCTTCCGGCGTGAAGATCCGCATCACGGGTTCCGGGAAGACGAGCGCTGCTATGAAAAACACGAGACTTATCAGGAGAGAATATCTTATTGCCATCGCCAGAAAACGACCGGCGTTCTTATAGTCTTTCTTTCCCCAATACTGGGCTATGAGGATCCCGGCAGCACTGGTGATCGCTCCGGTGAAAAGCGTCATCACGAAGAACAGCTGGTTAGCAAGTGACACCGCTGCAATGGAATCCTGGTTGAGCCTTCCGAGCATGAGAGCATCGGATGCGCCGACCAGAGCATTCAGAAGGCTCTGAAGAGCGAGCGGCACCGCAAGTGTCCTCAGGCGGGAATTAAAGACTTTCTTCTCATCTATGTTCATTTGGTTAAGGTTGAATCCTGCTTTGTCATCCAATGTCTTCATTATATCAAGAATAATGAATCAGCTATTCAATCTATAGCATTAATGCCGCCTGCGTATGGCAAGGCAATAGGCATAATAAAAGGACGGTGTCACGCAAATTCCGATGCAGGTCCTGTCCTTCTATGTGTATTGTACACAGATTATTTGTTTAATTTAATTGGTTGTGCTGCTACTAGACCTTCTCTCCGCATTCGGTGCAGAAGATCTTGCCTGTAACGTCGCTGCCGCAGTTTCGGCAGTATTGGCGCTCATTCTTCGTTTACGGTCTGGTTTTCGAGCACCGGAACAATTAGCTCAGAACATTATCCAAGTCTTGCTCAACTGCCTCAGGCGCGGTCTTCGGATCGTCATAATCAATATAAGTATCTTTATAAATCTCTTGGTGGAAAACGGTTATTACGGTTCCCTTCTCATAGTAAGCGATACCATTGTCATCGAATGCTGATACCCTGTGAAGCTGCGTGATCTGGTAGACCGCTCCTGCGAAACAACTTGCATACGCAACAGAACCTCCGTCCGCCAGCACAAACCGCCGCGGGAAGAAAACGAATACTGCGAGAAGTATCAACGCGATAATGATGCCTATAGCTTTTTTATTGTGTTTCTTTTTGCTCATAGAATAATTCTGATCTTTGCGCAGGGTTGAAAGCGTCAACGGGGTCCTGTACAGTGCCGAATGCGTCAGCGGGGTCTGCTTTTTAATTATAATATCCCGTTTCTCTTCTGATTTCATCTGATGATATTGGACAAAAATCATTAGCTAACATTTTGTCTAACATTTTTCCCGGTAAATGTTAGCTGGAAAGTTGGATTTCTCGATTAGCTAACATTTTAGCTAACTTTTTTCCTGAAAATGTTAGCAGAAAAGTTAACCGCGAGGGGTGGCCGCATCACAGCTATTTCCGTAAGGCAAATCTGGTGTCCAGGTAAATGTCTGGGTTTTGGGGTGTTTTACCTGGACAAAAACACGGACAGTGCGCGCCGTTCATATGTCAGAAACGACCGTTCATGTGTTTTTTGTTTAAAGGTGGCCTCTGCCCTGATAAGATCGCCTCAACAAAGAGAAAAGGAGATTGGAATATGGGATATGCAATCAAAACAGAGAACCTTGTTAAGAGGTACAAGGACAAGACGGCAGTCGATGGGCTGACGCTGACGGTCAGCGAGGGCGAGCTCATCGCGCTGCTCGGCGTCATCGGCGCGACGTTTTCTCTGGCAGCATATATCTACGAAATCGAGAAAATAGGATTCATCATTCAGAGCATCATCTACTTTGTCATCACATCATCGGTATGCGTCGGCATAACCATTTTGCTGTGGCAGCTCCACAAGTACCCGGCAGCGTTTATATCCACGCTGGCAGGATATCTTGCGACACATGTGATCATGATGGTGATCGAATACCGTAAGCTCAAAGCCGACATCAAGGTCATCAACGAATTGTCGGCGGAGGAAGAATAAGATTACTGATTGTCGGCCGGGGAGCAGGCTTATTCCTTAGAGGGAACCTTATCCGTATTAAGCGTGGCAGTATCGGTCGAATCGGATGAGTCGCCGGAATCGTCTTTCATCACTGCAGTCGCTGCTGAAGGGGCGGCCTGGATGACGAGGGAGACCATTCTCGCGATCTTCTTGGCCCAAACGATAGACAGAGTGTTGCTGATAACGGAATTGCCGGTTGCTTCCGGGCGGCTGCCATAGACGGCTGAAGCGAGCAGAGCAGCGTACATGACGCGGATGCTTCTGTCCATCGACAAGTCGCTGAAGCCCTTCTGTTTCTTGAGATAAGTCTCTGCCTCGACGATCTCGTCGGCAAGCTTATCGGGCTCTAAGTCTGTATCTATAAGCGAACCGATTGAAGAGACAATATATCCGGTGCCGTAGTTGGAGCCTTTTTTGAGCAGGGCGTTATGGATGCGCAATGCTTTGTCGCACTTCTCCTCCATGTCGCCGTAAGATACCGCCAGGACTTCGCAGAGTTCGTAAGCAGGGTCTTTGTTGATCTTGGTCTTGCAGGTCTCGGTGAGGTAAGTAAATCCTGCTGAGAGGTCAGCTAATACCGCATCAACACTCTTTCTGGTAATCGCGAGGAACATGATAAAAGAAGTATCGTCTGCAGAAGTTAGGATTGGATGATCGGAATTCATTCTCTTCTGGATCTCGCCTGCCCTGTCTAAGATCTCATCACACTGATCCTGCAGACCGTGATCGAGGATCAGAATGGATGCCAGCACCATATAATCGTTCTCGAGGAACTTTCCCTTAATTATCTTGTTATATACTGCGAGGAAATCCTCGAGGTACTTCTCAGGATCTTCGGCCAGAGCCATCTTGCTCAGGATCACGAGCTCCACGATGTCTCTCAGATTGGACAGTAGACGCGTCTTGCTATTGAGGAGTTTCCTACAAGACTTCATCTTATCGACGTCCGCTTCCTGACCTTCAGCTGTGAAGACCAAGGCAGCTGCCACGCTCATTAATTCATTCTCAAGGAAAAACTTCGTGTGTATGTCAGCGCGGTTCTTTACGAGCAGATCGCATTTTTGCAGTAATAAGTCATTCATGAAGTATCTTAAGCCTCCTTGGGGATCGGTTTGTGCACTGCCGGGAAATAGGCAGGACCTTGGGTATAATTATATTTTTTTACCTATATTTGCGGTGGGATTTTGAGATCCGCCCCGCGTGCGGACTCGTGACTGAAATGAGAGTGTTCCGCCCTCCCTTATCTGCAAAGCCCGGAACAGTTCCGGCTTTATTCTGTGTCAGATCCTTCCTGATCAAGCATAATGATTTCATACACATCTGTATCTGCATAATTATCCCATTTGATAACGATACAGGGCCCCTCAGAGAAATTGGGATAATCAAGTTTTTCGACGGCAATAACACTTCTTATACCGTCATTAGATTCAAAAACGACTTTAGGATATATTTCGTTATCACTATATTCTGATTTTCTCTTGTCAACTATTATGCCGCGTTGTACGCTGAATTCTCCCTTGTTGATCTGTCTCGTAAAAGAATTACTGATAACAAAAAGATATATGCAAAAAGCAACGATTACCAATACGAATATGCTGATGTAAAGGATACTGTGTTTATATATAGTCAAAGCCAGATCAGCCAAAAGGACAAACACAAAGACAGGCATGAACCGTTTGCGCTGCTCTTTGTCCCGCTTTGCGGCTCTTGCTTTTAAATATTCAATTTCCTCTGTTGTTGCCTTTCTTAAACTGATCTTGTCTCCGGTAGAATTGTCCATATTTATCACTTCCGTTTTAACTCATGCTCAATCGTCGTTACTGAGGAATTCGATCTTGCCGTCCTTGCCGACCTTGATGGCGGTTCCGCAGAACTTGCAGATGCCCACTGTTCCTTTGCGGATCTTGTTGCCGGTACCGCCGCAGTTTGGACAGGGAATAGCCATGTACTGGGTCTCCAGTTCGGCTTCGAATTTCACCTTTTCGAGCTCTGCCTGCTTCTGATCTGCAATAGCTTCTTCCTTACGCGCCTTTTCTCTTTCCTTGAGAGTCTTATGGTAAGCGACGTTTTCTTTGCCGCTCCTTCTGATAGAACTGATGCAGATTATCGCGATAAGGATCAATACTGCCACGATTACGATTGCCACTGCGTAACTTATGAATGTCTGGTCTGTCATGATGGTGTCTGCCGCCTTTACGAATCCTTTATTAATAGAAAGTCCGGGATGATCGAAGTCATTTTCTTGCATGTAGCTGAGGCATTCGACAAGTATCTTGCTGGCCTCGTCATCCATTACCTGCGATTTAGCTGTCTCTCCGGGATAACAATACCAAATATATAATTGGGATCCATGGATGTCACTTACTGCAATAAGAACATGACCTCCATCAGATCCGAAGAGTTCTTCATACTTCTCTGCCAAGATCTGGTCTCTTAATTCTTCTTTTCCTTGCATAGAATTACACTCATCTAACCTATCGTAGATATGAGCGACCCAGAGGAAAGGCTGAACACCGGTTTTCTCATAGAAGTATTTCATTCCGGAGAAAATCTCAACTTCCTCGCCGGCACGGATGATCTGGCCGGTCTCATCCAGATACCAGGTATGAGACTGCGTGCATTGATCTGCCGGCAAAGCTTTGCGCTGGACCGTTGATCTGGTCAGCCATCTGTCCTGGCTGGCTACTATTGAGAAGACAAGTATTATTACGACCATCGCTACAGCTGCAATGATCGATACTATTTTAAAAAAGTCGGGTTTTGAGCTTTTCATACTCGTACTATCCCTTGTCCCTTATTGATATATTTATATCAGACCGATCAGTTCTAGGCAAAGGTTTTTGTATTTCTCATCCAGCGGATATTTATCGTTATAGTCGTTGATCAGGCGGAAAATACCATTCTTATAGTCACCTTCTGTAACAGTTGAATCGCTCTGCATAAATGCTGCGATCTCGTTAGCAATACTTACACCAGGATCTTTCTTGCCTGCCAGGTATTTGATGAGACTTCGGTGGAAGAGCCTTGCCATCTGATAAGGCGGATCGTTCCTCTGACAGATCTCTTTACAGATGCTGCTGTTACGGCTGAACACGTGATCCTTGATGCTCTCCATGTGGAAGAATTCATTATCGGTTACGTCAACGGATTCGATCACTTCAAGGTCGACTGCTACTCCATCTTCATAGATGGCAATTAAGATCCCTTCAGGGTTAGTTGTGTATGAAAGATATATCGGTTCTCCGTAACCGTAAATAAGTGCCCTCAGGGCATCTAAGCCCATAAAGGCGCTTATATCAACATCAGAAAACGGTGTCGCGTTGCCGCGAAGGAAAGATCCGCCCAACAAAATATGATTCCTGCTATTCTCAGCAAAATTCCTGACGTATTCTATGAATTCTTTCTGATTGCTCTTCATTTTGGTGGGCTACACTATACAAATAGCGACTTATAGTTTCTTTCCCTGAATAATCATGGAAAGCGGATAACCGCTGTTATCAAGTTCCGTGAACCCGCCGCTTAAGTCGTGATCGAATTCCTGCAGACCCGTAACAACGATTCCGTTGCTGCAGATGCCGGTAATGATCTCAGACATCGGGTGGGTATAGTCAGTAAATGTCTTTGACTCATAATTCTTCAAGGTCATGTAGTACATGCCGCCGTTACCGGTCCATTCGTGCTGGAAATAAGAATAATGACACTCCAGACGGTGATCGGGATCGTAGAGTTCTTCGCCTTCGGTCGTAAGCATGTTAGTGCAGGGATGCTGCTCATTGATAATGATCACAGCACCGGGCTTCATGCATTTAGCGACTACTTCAAAGAAGCGGTTCAGATCATCGAACCAGCAGAGCGCTCCGATCGTGATAATGACTATGTCAAAGCATTCCTTATAGGTGTCGTCGATATCGTAGACATTGGCAGCCACGAATTCGCACGGGAGGTTTAATTCCTTTGCTTTCTCATTGGCGAACGCCACCTGATTTTCAGCGATATCAAAACCTACGCCCTTTGCCGCTTTGCCGGATTTGACCAGCGCCATAAGCTCACGGCCGTTATTGCAGCAGTACTGACCAATAACTTTTCCTTCTGTATCGATCGTCTTCAAGACCGCTGCTGTCTCCTCGTTGAAAAACGCATATTCTTCATTACTGATGCGCTCAACTATGTCTGCACCCCATGATGCATCTCTCTTGTCAAAAGCCTCTTCCCAGGCTGCTTTGTTTCCTTCAATATAGTTATCCATTTTTTCACTCCACATACATAATAGTCTCCAAGTCATCAAATCCATAGTGCCTATATGCTATCCGGTAGTCAGGATGCATCTTAAGGACCAGGTCTGCGAGCGTAACAAAATCCTCGAACTTATGGTAAACGGAGATCGCCATTCTGGGGCGGTTCTCGAGGATCAGTTTTCGCGCACCTAAAAGAGCTTCGTACTCCGCGCCTTCAATATCCATCTTAATGAACGTGATCTTCTTGCCCTCGAGAATGTCATCAAGAGCTACTGTCTCGATCTCCTCAACGCCTTCGAAGTTACGCTTTTCTGCTTCTTCTTTGCTGATGATGCATGAAGTCTCAAAAGCCTCAGAAGAAAAATACACCTTCTTGTTTACGTCTGCCGTGCCGTAGGGATAGAGGTCGCAATTGCCGAGGGGCGCTAAGACCTCCCTGCTCTTCTCATAGTTCTTCGGGTCAGCTTCGAATGAATAGATGTGGTCAAAACCCTTTGCGCCGCACCAGCCTGCGAAGTTAAAGCAGGTGGCTCCGTCAAAGCAGCCGCAGTCTACAAAGACTTCATTCTCCTTCGCTTCGAAATAATCGAAATACTGTCCCTGGTTGTTGCGCCAGTCGAATATCCCCAAGCGGATATTCTTCTCGCTTATTCCGATATTCTCTGTAAGGCGCTTATAGATCCCGTCTGCGACGGGCTTAACGGGATAAGAGATGACGATCGTCTTACCCTCATAAAGAGCTATATTCTCACGAATGTCTTTCTCGGTTATGACACGGATCCCGGTCTGTTCGTCAACAGGTCCTTTGCTCTCGTCCTGATCGATGAAGCAGTCCACCATGACGCCGAAGCGCTTGAACCTTCCGGCAAGATAATGGCCTGCAACGCCTGCGCCGTAGATCAGGCAGTGCGAGCCTTTCTGCATCTTCTCAACATAGACCTGCATGTCGCTATTGAGGTTCCTGTACTTTGACTCAAGGCCCGTGATATAACCTACATCCCCTGTGGATGCATATAACATCCTGGCCTCGAAGATCTTCTTCGATATCTCATCGTTAAGATGCGAATATACGTTTCTAGCCATCTCGGAAAAATCAGCATTCACGCTGCCTGATTCCCTTAATGCCTTCTGCTTCTCGTAAGTCTTGTCAGAGCCAAATTCAACGCCCTTTTCAGTTGTGCCCATTCCTATATCCTCTCTGTTAATTATCGTATTTGCTTATCTGATCTGACTGCCCCGCTTAATTGTCCTCCGACACGGATATCAGCCAGTAATAGTTGTCGCCATCCCTGCACTTCTTGTAGCAGATGAGCCAGTCGTGTGATTCGTCGACCGTGATCCTTAATCCCTCATCGTAGGTGTTCATCAGGTCGTAGTACTCTGACCCTATTGCACCTTCGCTGTAGCGCTCGACAAATGTGTTGTAGATCTCCATCGCCTTTTCTTCGTCATGGATCCTGATCTTCATCGAGAATTCGATTGCGCCTGTTGACCCTGTTCCCTCAGCATCAAAGCATACGACGTGGTCGATATGCTCATCAGGCAGGATCAGGTCGTAGAACATGTATACGCCCAAGTCGCTGGCATCCACCTGGGAATATGCCGGGTACTCGAGTTCCTGGTCGAAATTCTTGAGGTCATTGATGTCATATGAGTGCGCGAGGTCGTGATAGTATTCATACACGCCGATTATCTCTTCAGTCGTCAGATCCTGAATGATGTAATAGTTATCCCAGCCCTTAAAACCGCCGTTCTCATAATAGTCTCTGCCCTGAGTCTCTCTGGTGGCCGTTGTCGGGTCTTCCTGGTAAAAACTGCTGGTAGTAGCTACACCTTCATCGTCGTCGTCATCCCAGACATCGTGCCTCGACGCAGGCTTATAGTTCAGCGTATATGCAATAAATACGGCTATTCCGGCTAATGCCACGATAATGGCCGCGCCTGCTGCAATTAATCCGATCAAGACTTTCTTATTCATGATTTCCGGCTCTTTTCAAATTGATAATACAGTCATTTTACGGCATGTCGTAGAACATTGAGCATCCGAAGGAGCTGTCCCAGGCGCTGCCTTCGAGCGTCGTGTAAAAGAACGGATTCTTTCCCGCGTTATTACTGTCTGAGACAAAGCTTATTGCATAGACCAGAATGACTATATCCGAATAAGACAGACCGTAATTCAAAGCTTCTGTTATTCCGAAGCCCTTTACATAATATTCGATCTCGTGTTCTCCGTAATGCATATCCACATTGTACAGTTCGTAATTGCCGCTTACGTCATCGATACTGTAGTAAAGTTCTGTATCGTAGTAAGGATCTCCCTGTGCGTGAGGCTTTACGAATTTGAGATTAAAACCGCAGAACTGTTCTTCAGCAGGATTAACTGATCCAAAATAGAATTGAGTCTCAATACCGTTATTTACTATTGTGGCCGCATGTAATTCTTCATAATAGTTGTGTGTCAGCATACCGTCTACATCGTAAATATCCCATCCGAGCTGACTTAACAGCTGGGGCAGATCAAACTTATCATTTACCAGATAGTCATCGATATTGATGTCCATTGTAAATGTCTGCTCATAAGCTGTTCCGGGATAAACCGTATATACATAAAGCCCGTCATCTGTAACCGAAGTCTCGGGGCTTACTTCCGCTATCGGGTCTGTAGGTACGGTTGTATTCGTGGCAGTACCGTTAAGGTCTACCCACATCGCGGGTCTGATACCGCACTTAACGCCTTCTTCTTCGAGGTAGAGGCTGTAGTTATGTGCAGCAGGTTCAGTGTTGCCGTCTACTGCCGGTATACGGGTATTGATCCCTGAGCGGTCGGTCTTGATCTCGCATGGGCCGCGCATCCACCACTGGACATTTGACTCGGCCGCACCAAGAGAGGCTGCATATGAAGTAGGCTCGCAATAGCAGGTGGGAAGAGTATTTCCGTAGTATTGTTCTATCTCATCGATATCCAGAAGGAAAACCTTTTCGAGCGGTACAGCGCCAGGAATTCCTATAGGTTCTTCATCGTATTCCCGGGAGTTGTTATATACTTCTGTATCATTCCAGAGGATCTTCTCCTGCTCATCGCCGGAAAATGCCTCATAGAGAAACTGTTCGTTCAGCCATGTCCTAAGCACGGCAGTCTCCCATGATTTCATGACATCCGTGCAGTCATAAGTGCGGTAATCGATCGCATATTTGGACAGCAGGAGCATTCCGCTGTCGCCGTTCTCGAGGACTACCCATTCGATGTCTTCGCCTTTGTAACTACCGAAGGTAATGGTCCTCATCGAATCGAATTTTGCCTTCTCCTCGGTCAGGTCTTTTGCCGGAACACCTTTGGCGCACGCGGTAAGAAGTCCCGAGATGCTTGAGATCAGGACAGCAAAAGCCATAAACACAGATAACTTTTTCATTTTGATATTCCCTTATTCCCTTTTGATAGTGCCATTATAGCAGGCAGGAATTACCCGAAAGACGGACCGGAAGATGCGATCAGGAAAATTACCAAAAACGCGATTACGATCAATGCCGTCTGCGGAACCAGGATGAATAATCCTGCTATCGAGAAGCCTTTGCCCCTCAGCTTCTTCCTATTGATGTTCTTAAGTCCCAGGATCGAGAAAACGTATCCTCCAATATGAGACAGGGCAATGCCTATGGTTACCGGGATTTCCAGACGATGGAAGACCCATCCGCTGAACGCACGCATAATGCTGTCGTTGAAAACGAAAAACTGTATCAGTACCAGTGACAAAACAGCAAGCGAGAAGCCTATTACTGAAGCTATGCTTAATTTCTTATCCTTCTTACCCATATGTTATCTCCCTGATCAATGATCTCTTTGCTTCGTCGTCTATGCTGTTCCACTTCGTATAGGTTACATCAAAGTAATCAATATCTTCCGCAGGTTCATCCCTTAGGAGTTCAAATGCATCACCGCCGCAGCCGCTGCAGACTCTGGGACTTGGGGTAAACATGACCTTGCCATCATCTACGGGATCACAGGCGATCGCAAACATCCGGCGCAATCTCTTATTGTCACCGTCTCCTATTTCTTCCTCATAGAGTTTGCAGAATTCCTCAAACGTACTATTTCCGAGCAGTTCCAGAATGCAGAACTTGGTTCCCGCTTCATTTCTGCCGGCCATGTAACCATATCCGCCAAACTCAAAGCCAAACGAGATAAACCCGTTCTCCTGACCGCAATTACTGCACTTTGCTATTTCTCTTCTAAGTACCATAGTCAGAGCAGAGCATCAGTTGTTAGTCCTTCTTACCATCCTTGCGGAACGGCTTGAGCGCAATCTTGAATTCTTTGGCGTTGTAGCCGTGGTCGGAAGCAAACTTCGTGAGTTCGTCTTTGTCGATATCACGCAGTTTCCCGAGCACACCTTCGGGCAGAATATGATTGTCGTCCTTCTTGAGGCAGAGTCCCATGACCTTGTAAGGCGGGATATCTTTTGAGTTCTTCATCTTGGAGAGGACTGTTATGGTGTCGCCCTCGGTTGAAACGACCTCGCAGTCAACAAAATGGACTTCCTTCTTGCGGAGGGGCTTGGACAAGAGCTCTCTCATCGTGTCACCGAAGTATAATGTGATCGTATCGCCTGTTTTGAATGATTTTCCCATGTTGTGAACCTCACTGTTATCTGAATCTGTGATTATTATAATTTACCCGCCGGTCTTATCTCTCATTACTGTTCTGTCTTTCTTAACAAAACTGTGGATGGAACTTCTGGTCTCAGATAAGAGTTTAGCAGATTTATATTCAAGTGCATTAATTTTACTCTCGATCCTGCCGGCTTCCACGTAAAGATTTGCGTTCTCTTTCTCGATCTTCTTAAGTTTCCGCATTTTGGGAAATACATAGAAGAAATCATATGCGAGAAGGCCGAGCATTATTATGGAAAAGAAGATCACAAATCCGAGGAATACCTCTTTGCTGTCAGAATTTTCTTTATATGCTTCAACTAATCCGCATGCAAATCCGGCTGCAAGGAGAAGAACATAGCCATTAATGAGCAGAGTCAAAATGAGTGAGACTGCTGGATGCTGCTTATCGCCATATTTGCTGTTCGTATAGAATACATTGCGCGAAGTGTTGTTCCGGGCGATAACATCATTGATCTGCCTTTTTTCCTCTATAAGGTTTTTGAGCTCTTGGGAATATTCCGCAAGTGACTTCTTCTCAGAATAGACCTTGGCAAGTTCCTTAAAATATTCCTTGTCTTCTTCAGAAGCGCTCCCGACCGCCTGGTCGACCTTATCTTGATCATAAGAGAACTTCCCCGGTTCGTCATCCAAATCCAGTTCACTCATGTCTGTCATATGGGCTGCTGCGAGCATTGATCCTCTGAGGGCTAAGAAATCATGCGGGTCTTTCTTTAACATGAACCCGTATGCATCTGAAGTAGCCATAAATTCTCTTCTTGAGAGATACGTCTCGCCTGCTTCATGCAGCTTATCTTCTCTGAAGTATTCGTAGTCGTAAGTCGAACCGCAGTATGTGCAGATGTACATCTGCCTGTCGCTGTCTACTCTGAGACGCCCGCCGCAGGAAGGACACTGGTGCTTCTTTATCGTTCCGGGTTCTGCTGTCCGCTCCTTTATGGGCTCAGACATTATCAGATGGTCTTCCTTTATAAACTTACTGATGGATCTCTTGATCTCACTGTCGAGCTTTCTGACTTCATCTTCCAGGTCTCTGATCTTTACTCCGATCCTGCCGGATTCTTCCGTGAATCCTATTATCTCACCGTCTATCTCCTTAATTTTCTTTATTCTGGGATAGACACGTCCGAAGTTATAGGCTGCCATTGCAAGAACAAAAATGGCATCCAAAACAGCTAATACCGATAATGTGCTGTCGACATCTCCAAAACCTGCTGCCGCAAGCACGAGAAACGGGAGAGCAACAAAGAATGCTGTGGCACCCCACGTCATGACGAACCACGATTTTGGAGAATATTTTGCTCCGTGTCTGCCTGTGAAATAGTGATCAATACGAGATTCATCGATCAGCTGTCTGGTAGTCTCGATCCTGGCATGTTCCTGCTTGAGGGACTTGATCTCCCTCTTATAATCGATCTCTTTTACTTTGTCAGCATAGATCCTGTCTAAATCCGTAAAGTATTCCCTGTCTTCTTCGGAAGCACTATTGACCATATCGCCCGTCAATTTGGCGTTATAGGAGAAACGTTCTGCTTCAGCTACATCTTCAAGATCATCGATGTCCTTCAAACGGGCTGCTGCAAGCATTATTCCCCTGAGGGATCGAAAATCGTGAGGCTCATTCTCCAATACAAGTTTATATGCATCAATGGCGGCCATGAACTCTCCTCTGGAGAGATTCGTCCCGCCCAGATCCTGCATGTTTTCTGCTCGGAAATAGTCGTAATCGTAAGTGGAACCGCATGAAGTGCAGCGGTACATCTGCTTATCGTTATCTATGCTGAGGCTTCCGCCGCATGACGGACACTGATGTCTCTTAATCTCGCCCATTCCCTGATCCCATATTTGAAAAACCTGCTGCGACGGTTACATTATACTTGATTTCCCATATCCGTGTATCATCATCCGCTTGTCTCTCATAGTAAATTCATCAATGGAAGAATAAAGGGCATCCGAGAGCTTTTCTCTTTCTTCTTCAGCCGATTTTATCTTCTCATCGATATTAGCGGATTCAGCTTTGAGCCCGACTATTATCTGATTGAATTCCTTTACCTTTTTCATCCTGGGAATAACAAAGAAGATATTATAAGCTGCCAGACCGCAGATCAATAACGCGAATGCCAC
This sequence comes from Saccharofermentans sp., assembly GCA_024695565.1. The sequence goes on from JAILHX010000120.1 coordinate 33,493, forward strand.
CGTGATCATGAGCATCGTAGACGTAGTGGGTCTTATAAATATATAAATTGCGATCCCGGACAGAACCAGAATGGCGCAGTCGATCCATTGTGTGATGAATTCCCTTATGGGATGAGAATGTCCTATCCTGTGACTGATATATTGTCTGCGGCACAATTTCTCATTGTGCTTGATATAAGCTTCAGTCGTTATCTTGTCATCGCCCAGAGATTCGATCTCTTCTTTGCAATCAGAAAATCTCTTTATGCCGGAATAGATCTTCTCGAAGTCAGCAAAGTATTTCTTATCTTCTTCCGAGGCCTCTCCGATAACTTCAAGTGCAAGATCAAAATCATACGTGAAATCTTCTGCGCCTTCACGGTGTATAACGCTTAAGTCATCAATATCCCTTATATGAGCTGCTGCAAACATCAGTCCCCTGAGCGAGAGGAAATCGTGAGGTTCCTGCACCAGGACAGCCTTATATGCATCAATGGCTTCTGCATACTTCTTCCTGGAGAGATAATGATCTCCGTCTTTGCGCAACTGTTCTGCTGTGAATTGTTCGTCCATATGATTTTCGCCGACTTCGTATAATATCAGCCCACAGGGGTCGTAGCTCCGTAAGCTTCATCTTCCACAAAGATGAGCTTGCCGTCCTGAATCGCGAGCGTACCGTAGGATTTCTGGTCTCCTCCGTACTCCGTCCTCTCGATGGCGATGTCATCTGCCGTACTTCCAATTATCAGATAATCGTAAGTCATGCGGTCATCCAACATGTAACCCTGACCGTTATAGACATCATATACAACGAGCGCTGTAGATATTATTCCGCTTCCGTAAGTAACGGTAGTGCACAGCTCCGGATTTCCGTCCCCGTTAATGTCGCATTCATGGGGAGGGTCAACTATCCTGCCCATCTCACTGACGTTAGCATCAATATAATCAGCAAGCGGCCCGGAGATTTCAGATTCAGAAGTCTCTGCCTGTGAAGTAGTTACGGAATCATTTTCTGTTTCAATTACCAGCCCGCCGCTCTGTTCCGGAAGGATCTTTGTGCCGTTCTTAGGCTCAGTTATCTCACAGCTGTCCCAGCCGCTGCCATGACCTTCGCTGTAACCTGTTACCTTAAATGTCCCGCTGTATAGATCGCCCGCTTCGTCCATTACCGTATAAGACCCTGACGCAGTAAAGTCGGTGCGGACATATACATCACCCTTCGTATCATAAGCAGTGACCGTATCTACTGTTATTCCGGGCTCGAGACCGTACTTGTCGATCACTTCAAAAGATACTGCCGCTTTAACCAGAGATTCCAGATTGCTCCGTTCTTCAGAAGTAAGATCCTTTGCCTTCCTGCCGCAGCCGAATAACGTCAGCGAGAGCGCCAGGATAATTACCAGACTTCCTATCTTCTTGATCATGTTTCTATCCCCCGTGAATCTTCACTTATGCCGGGCTTAATCTTCCTTCGAATCCGTCCAGTAATCTACCTCTTTGCGGGTTATCTCAGTCTTGCTCACCAAAGTATAATCTTTTGTCTCATACTCGCATCTTAAGTAGACGTACTGCTTCTTATCGTAATCGTATTTGCTGACAGGGACCGTCAATATGCTGCCGTCATCAGAATATGTGCAGTACACATCCGTTGCCATATATGAACGCGGAAGCAGGACCTTCTTGACCACTTCAAATGTCTCAAGGGATATTACGTGGAAATGCTTGCCGTGCTCTAAGACAACGAGCTCTGACCCGTCAGATTTGACATCACCCGTGACAAGATTATGGAATCCCATTATGGGTTTAAGTCTCTGCTTCGTCTTCTTATCCAGGAAAATGACCCTGCCGGTCTTTACGCCGATTACATAACGGTCTGTAATTATGATGCAGAAGGCTTCCGATCCCTCTTCGGGATTTATCACTCTTCTCCAGTGACCCTTGGGAAGATCGTGCTCTTTAAGAGCCCACGGGGCTTCCGCAGCACGCTTTTGAATCTGATAAAGACCTAATAACAGTTCTTCTCCATTAATTCCATCCATAAATATCTACCGCCTTATCCAAATATCATACTACCTTCCTTATGGACTTTTCATCTGCATGGAAGTGTTTCTTAACCTGATTGATTGCTTTTTTGTAAGACTCCGCTGGGGATTCCTTATAACACTTGGTCACAAAGTCATACCCCCACAGGTATTCGGGGAGAGTATAGACGGCGACGGCCCAGCCGTATTCTTCACCGCGCTTGTTAAGACGGGGCCTGAAGTCCTTTACCGTCAGGTATGATGACATCTGAAGTTTGGCGCACGTGCCGTCAAAACCCTTCTCGCCGCCTTTGCCAAATCCGGCCTTCTCCTTGACTTCGTTGGAATACATCTCGACCTTTTGGGAGGCTTCCCAAATCTCGCAGTCATCAGGCCAGAAAACATCCATGATGAGTTTTTCCTTATAGCCTGCTTTGCCATCCTCGTAGCGGGAATCGAAATCATACCCGTCCCTTCTGTAGTTGGCAAACTCCGGAAACCACTTCTTGGAGACAAAACCTGCCTTGTTACGGAAAAACTTCCCGTACGCAACCTTGCCCGTGCGTGCGAGGACAGCTCGCCACTCCCACGGATCGATCTCCGCGTCACCGCACCACCAGCAACCTGCTTCAGTCATGTTCTCGACAGAGAATCCGTCGACCTCATTAGAGAACAGTGGCAGGAATCCGACCTTCTCGATGACCTTCAGGAGCTCTTCTGCAGAATGAACACAGGACGGATCGTCCCCTTCCACTCCCTGCATATACCATACGCCGTCAATTACTTCCATCTTTATTCCCCGGCTGCAGTTCTTACGTGTTCACCGCAAACATTACGGCTTTTTGAACCTGTGCATAGAGCATCTGGGATAATCTCTGATACTCTTCATCTTTATCTGCTTCGTATCCGATGTCGTTCCAGGAGCCCATTCCTCCGAAAACATCCGCACCGGAAGCTGCCGTAAGCATCCTTAATGCGCTACTGCCAATTCCCGGGAAGTTATCTCTCATATAGACAGCATCCCCGGACTCATCTTCATTTACAAGATACCCATATGATTCTTTAAATATTTTCGCGAAGGTTTCATTATTGATCTCGCGGGCGAAAGCTTCTATCTTCAGCAAAGCATCTTTGAATTCTTCCAAGTTGTTCACAAAGAGCCTCGGGTCATCGGGAGCAGGTCCGCAGGACAATTGGAAATATTGGACATTCCACATGGTTTTGGCCCTGTCAAATTCCCATCTGGGATACCAGGATGATGACGTGCCGTCCAAAAATTCCGTGATCATGCATTTGCTGCCTGTATTTGAGAATCCCGCATAACTTGGATTATCTGAAACGCTGACAAAAAGAACTGCTTTTTTAAGCCCCTGTCCGATGAGCGTTCTGACCCATTCTTCCACACCGTAAATAGTCTCGTTCTCAGTATCAGAAAACGATTTCTTGTGGTCCAGAACAAAATCGATCGCTCCTTCGTACGGACCGTGTTTGAATTCAGCCACAGCATTATTCCGCAGCGAATAATTGACGTAATATGTGATCCTGGCTATCTGTAATAATTCGCCGTTCATATTGCCTCCTTGGGGACCCTGTTCAAAAACTCCGTAATGACCAGATTATAGCATTTTGATCACCCGATTCCGCCTGTTTATATGTGCTATACTTCCGTTATGGAGGTGCTGCTCTATGACTAAGGACGAGTTTAATCAGCTTATCGGTCAGATCAGGCATGGCGACGATGATGCCATGGATGCTTTGATCGCCGAGATGGATCCTTTTATCGGCGGAAGGATCAAGTCCATATTGCAAAGCAGGGGCATAGACTCGATAGATTACTATTACCGGGAAGACCTGATGCAGGCAGGAAGGCTCGCTGTCCTGAGAGCCTTGAAAACTTATGAGATCGGCAACACGGCAAAATTCTCCACATATGCAAAAATAGATATCGATCATGAGATAAACAGAGAACTCTCTGCCATGAAAACCACTGTTAAGACCAGGGATCCCATCCTGGCTTATAGCAGATCTGAGAGTGAGATTTCTCCGGAAGAGAAGAAAGCTCATACAGCTCTGGCTGTACTAAGACTCGGTGCCCAGGAAAAAGGCAAGGCCCTGACAGCAGACGAGCGCAAAGATCTTCTTGCAAGAATAAACATATCCACTGACAATGCCAGGTTTAATAATGTAAGTCTTGTCCTTCAGATAATGGAGATCCTGAAGTCTGCGACAGACGAGCATCACTCGATCACCATAGAAGAACTTAAAGACTGCCTTACGATGCTTCGTATCGTTAAATACGACAATGCTTACCTGGAAAGTCCCAATACCATTCCTTCAACGATCAACAACATCCTGACTGAGCTTGATCCGATGGAATACACCGGAGATAACGACGGTGATTACAAGATTAAGTACAGAGGTTACGATAATGACGAGCTCAAGAAGAAACTCGGTAAAGCCAAGGGCAAACATGAGATTACTGACTTCAGGTACATCCAGCCTTTCTCGTACCGGGAACTTGATGAACTGATCCAGGCGGTCAGCTTCTCTATCTATCTGTCAGCAGAAGAAAAAGACAATCTGATAAAAAAGATTTTCGATGCCTGCGGAGGATACTACAACTCCCCTTTCTGGGACGGAAAACATCTCAGGTTCAATCCTTCAGCCATCCACGGCAGATTCAGCAGATCTTCCGGAGATGTCGAGAACATCCTCACGGCAAACCTCAAGACCATCCAGACAGCCATCAACAACATGTGGCAGATCAAGTTCACCTTCAACGGTTACAATAGTGACGGCAATCTGGTCCCGACGCCTAAGAATCCTCACTATTTCAGTCCGTTCCATCTCGTCGTCTACCAGGATCTGTTCTATCTGATCGGCCTCTGGAGCGACGGCACCGACAAGAAGATCTACCATTACAGGGTCGATCTTATGAGTGATGTCGAGATACTGAAAAACAATGAGGATAAGCCGGTCCGCATAAAGATGTACGGCATTGAGGATCTTCCCATCTGGAACTTCAACTGGGATCCTGAGAAGTATCTGTCTGAACACATCTACATGGCATATGATGAACCCAGAGATATCAAGATCAAAATCCATAAGACCGGCTACACTGACATCTGCAAATGGTTCAGCAGCTACACTAAGACAAACCTGCCGTGCGAAGAAGGGTATGACATAATTATCGTGAAGACCTCTCCTTCCATGATCGTCCACTGGGCACTGCAGTATTCGTCAAAAGTAGAGATCATGGACGAGGATATCAGATTAGAGATCAGAAAAGAGATAAAGAAGTTGGGAGAGAAGTATGGGAAGACCTTATAAAGAGCTGACACCAGAAGTACGAAAAGATAAAGCTAAAGAGCAGAAAAAACTTACGCCAACAACTGTTGATGAAGTTTTAAAAATCTTATGGGATAACTATTACGCTGTTTTGAAAATTGATTCTCCCAGAAAATGGGGCAGAGTCAGCTATTCTAAAATTGTTAAAAGCTCAGGTATAGATGACAAGAAAAACATTATCTGGATTAAATTTGCAAAAGAAGAAGGCAATGAGTCCGACAAAAGATATGTTGGTACAGTAGGTGCCGGCAGTGATATAAATAATCATTGGGATTATGAGAATATGTCCGGCATGTTAGTCAATCACGCCGGATTAGTATGGGATGATTCTTTAGTCTTAGTCATTCCCGTAAGATTACAAGACGGCAAAAAGCGGGATGATTTTGAAAAAGCAATAGGAAATCTGCTGCTAGGAAATAAGATTCCGATTATTGATTACTATTCTCATGATTTTGGTTTATTTATAAAGGAAAAGTCTGAATAATCCCCTTTTTCAAAAATCTGAAGGTGGTTCCTCACAGAATAAGGGCAGATAAACTTTTCGAAGGAGGAACTTAGAATGATCACGAAAATCTACATTGACATGGACGGTGTTCTGGCAGACTTTGACCGCGGGGCCTATGAGCTTTGCGGTGTCCCAAGGCCCGAGCCCGGCAAATCCAGGACGCAGGAAAATGACGATCTTATGTGGGAACGCATGCGATCCGTTGAGCATTTCTACGACAGGCTCGAGCCGATGGCGGGCGCTGTTGAGATGTTCAATAAACTTTGGGATCAGTTCGGAGACCGTGTGGAAATACTCACGGGAATACCGAAGCCGAAGCGCGGGATCTTAACTGCAGGCGATGACAAAGAACACTGGGCACACAGAATACTTGATCCTGATCTGAAGGTAAACATCGTTTACCGGGCCGAGAAACCGAACTTCTGTAAGGGTAAAGATTTTGTTCTAATAGATGATCTTCCCATCAATATCAGAGACTGGGAAGCATGCGGAGGAACGGGGATCCTTTTCGAGAACCCTGAAAAAACTCTGGCCCTGATAGAGCAATTTCAAAAAATTGAAGGTTGAGCCCCACATAATATTAGTAGAAGAGCCCGACAACAGGGTAAAAACCAAACCGTGCACAAGTTGCGCGGTTTTTTAATTCCCAAAGGAGGAAAGAAAAATGAAAAACATGATGAAATCCTATTTAGGAGATGATTACAGCAGCAACCATCTGAGGAACTTCTGCCTTTACTGGCTTAAGGGTATGGCTTGTAAACCCGAATGGGAAGATACCGAAGAATGCCATGCCGCCTTTGACAGGTGGCGCAGGGAAAATGATCTGGACTGCCTGTACTTTGACGGTGACCTCTGCGCTGACACTCTGATGAGTGCATGGACCTTGATCAAGTGGGTAGCAGAATACCTGAACATGGAGTACGGCATCAAGTTCGCTAAATGCGAAAAGGACTTGAAGCTCCTTGCGCAAGACCGCGATGCTTACCTGCCGGCAAAAGACGAACTGGTAATGCTACTGGACAGATTCTTAGAACTTGCCGAAAGACGCTGCAACTATATCCTGCTTCCTGACCGCTGCATGAATAAAGACAGGTACGAGTTTAGAAGATCCGGCATATGTACGAAGTTCTTTGACCAAGTCCCCGCAACGCTCTGGCATGTCTTTTATAAGGAAACTCTGGGACGGTATTTCCTTGATGAAAAAGGTGAAGTCGATGTGCGCAAAGTTGAGGACTGGATCAGCAAAGAGAAGCTTCAGATGGGTTTTACAAACGGTGTTATCAGCAAGGAAAATGTCATCCCGCTGACTTCAACTGCAAAACCCTATTATGGCAAAAGGCTTAAGACGAGAAGTGAATTGGAAGAAGCGCTCAACTACATGATCAGTTTCCTTGAGCTAAGAGAAAAAGAATTCGGAGGTGATTTAAATGACTAAAGTATGGGAAGGACAAATTTACAGACTAGACGGCGTAATGGATATCCCGGGTTATCAGGGGTTTATCTTAATGAATGGTTCCCTTTTAGAACCTGACTATGCCGTGATAGATCTCGGACATCGAAGGATCCTGGAACTTCACTGCAGCAATTCTTATCTGATCCTTGTCAGCAATCACGCGACAAGAGTTCAGGAAATCTCAGGTAAGAACAACAAGCTGAGCAGAATGCTTGCCGGCATGGGCATCAGGGCGAAGACGAAGGCCGGCTATTCCAAAGGGAAGAACGCATGGCATTACGCGATCGGCAAAGGCCCTGCCTGCAGCATGAAGGGCATCTTCAGCAAGTACGGTTACGCGGTCCAGGACAGGATCTGGGCAGACTGCTGGGAATACGACTTCAAGATGAGCCTGTTTAATCCCGGGTGGGTGAAGATCGGAGGCGTGGATACGAATTGGTTCACCACTCCAAACTGGGTATTAGACGACGTGATCGGCAAAGGTTCGGACCTCATCAGGAAGGCGCTCACCGAACCGGTGGACATCAGTGAAGAAAAGTTCAGAAAGGCCCTCAAAAAAGCCGGCCTGGACGAAAGCTTGTTTATGGATTGATGACCGGTTCGATACCGGTTTTTTTATTGCAATTTTGGAGGTGAATTTTATGTTTTCATACGTTAACAGACCTGAAGATCTTGAGTGTAAGTCATTGTGGGAACTGTATGTGCTGCTGAATAGCCTTGATAAGCCTTATCTGAAGGCAAGAAGATGGGACAAGGACCAGGAATATCTGTACTACATCCAGAGTATCAGCAGACCTGAAGGCGTGGATAGATATACCAATTTCGGATGCGACGATATATATGATCTCGAAGTCCCTGCCGGGCGTGACGAGTGGATCGAGATCGTTCTCCTTAGGAGGGAATGCGGCAAGGAGATCGAATTCAAATGCAAGGTCAAAACCAACACAAAATATAATAGTGACTTCTCAGTGTTTACGCTGATGATTCTGTCACGCATTTCCATTCCTGATATGTCTGAGATCAATGCTGCCTATATCGATCACGACAGATTACCTGTAACCTGAACCTGAAAGGATTAAAGAAGGTGAATTTATGGAAAAGAACAAGGATGTGAAACTCTACACGGGACGCGCTTATGACCTCAAGTGCGTCCTGAGTTTTGATGAGAAGTATGAGGCTTTTATCCTTGAGACAGGATTGGGCATAGGCAGGTTTTATGCAGATCTCGGCAGACGCAGATACCTTTGTCTTGAAGGAACCGCATATCTAGTTCTGGTAACGGACAGATCCGTAAGATTATTCAGGCTCAAGGCGGATGGGAATGAACTCCACGAGGGACTGCCTGCGATAAGGATGAAGGATGTTTTCGGGCACCGCGGAATAAAATGCAGTACGTCCGCTGAAGCATCGTATCTGAAGTGGAGCCAGAACTGGTGGAAGCATTCGTTATTTGAGTGTGATGCGGTCTTCTCGAAAAACGGATACGCCACACAGCATTACGACTGGAACGACTGCAGCATATACGATTTTGAGATCCGTTTTGTTAAGAAAGATCACTTGCTGATCGACGGACAAAACATAGAGGCTATCACGCTGTTTAACGGTTCGCGCAATGTCATGAAGAGAGTACGTGAATACGTCGAACTGGTGCTGACGGGACCTGCCGAGATGAGCATGTCCGGTTTTGAGGACAGAATTAAGATGGCAGGCCTCGAAGACGACATAAAAAACATAAAACTCATTCGCGGGAACTGATCGCCGTGATATGCTTGAATCTGAATAGAAGGGACATTTTTATGTGCGAAGAATTACTTAGAGTTACTGCTGAAGAGAACGTCCGTAAGTACTGTGAGCTGGCCGGGAACTTCCCTGCCCTGGTCAGCGATAAAGTGCTGGACTATCTGCGCGGAGCGGATTACTTTACCGCGCCGTCTTCGTTCAAGCATCACGGTAACTGGCCCGGCGGGAACTTCGACCACAGCATGAAGGTAACTGAACTGCTGTTGGAGTATACGAAGAACGAGCACCTCAAGTGGGAGCGCAAAGAATCGCCGTACATCATCGGTCTGTTCCACGACCTGTGCAAGAGCGACCAGCGGGGCTTCGCGTATAAGAACGGCAGCCTGGTGGTCGTCTCGCGCAGCGCATCTGACAGAAGGCACAGTGAGAAGTCAATCGAGCTCATCGAGAGGAACATAATCAAGATGACCGTCGAGGAAAAGCTCTGCATCTACTACCACATGGGCGAGTACGGCGGCGACCACGACTATCAGGTCCTGATGGCAAAGATGATGGAGAAGAACCCCAACATCAAGTACACGCAGATAGCAGATACCGCCGCAGCAAAGATGGGAATCTGATTTACGAGGTGTTATATGAAAATACTTGTTATACCTGATGTGCATCTGAAGCCCCGGATCTTCGACAGGGCCATGGAAATAATGGAAAACTCAGACTGCGTAAGAGCCGTATGTGTCGGCGATATCGCAGACGACTGGGGCCTGCAAAGGGATGTGGAGTTATACGAGAAAACAATGAAGAAGGCCGTGGAGTTCGCGAAGAAATACCCTGACACTCTGTGGTGCTACGGCAATCACGACCTGGCATACCTGTGGGACAAATACGATCACCCGGGATTCTCCGTCTGCGCGAAAGACACTGTCTGTGAGTATTTCAATATTCTTGACGAGACGGTAGATCTGGCGATAATTCACCGCGTGGATAATGTCCTCTTCTCACATGCCGGCCTCACAAAGGAGTTCGTCGATTACTATCTCGCAGAATACAGGGACGATGTCGATGCCCTGATCGATGCTGTCAACGGCATGGACGAAGCAGCGCTCTGGGATGACATCAGCCCATTATGGGCGCGCCCGCAGTATAACTACGTTGATGGCGACATGTACCCGGCCGGATACCTGCAGGTCGTAGGACATACGCCTGTAAGGCGGATCACCCACCAGGGCGACCTGTTGACCGTGGACGTGTTCTCCACTGACCGCATGGGACGCCCGATCGGAACTGAAGACTTCTGCTGGGTCGATACCGTAACAAAAGAATGGGGAATTATCAGCTGAGGAAAAGTGCGGAATGTCACTCGTCAGGGGATAAATCGTTTTCCTTATCCTCCGGATCCTTTTTTGATTTCCGCCTCTGCCATATGCCGTAAAAAACCATCCAGATACCCGGATCTAAAAGCGCCAGAAAAGCGAGCCACTTGTTCGGCGATAAGATGAACCCCAGAAAAATAAAGAACCCTCCGACAAAAGGAACGCCTGATATATGCTTGTCATGCCTTATGCTGGTGATCAGGGCACCGTAGGTCATGAACAGGTTGAACGCCCCTATCAAGACCAGGACCGCTGCAACTACCCATTTTGTTGAATCCGGAATGCTGCTCCACATAGCGTTGCTGCCGGCTGCTCCCTTCGATAAACTCATGATTTTAGATTATATCAATCCCTACTTCACCTGCAATTATTCAGCTAACTCCATATCGGCCTTCGCAAAAACATATTGATTATTATCTGTTTCCGCTGTATATTTTATTCAGATTGATTTGATTAAAAATGATTTGAATTAAATTCGTTTGAATTTAAGGAGGTCTGTATGTTCATAGGAAGAAAGCACGAACTGGAATCCTTGGAAGCTGTATACTCCAAATCCGGATTTGGAATGACGGTTATTTATGGCCGACGCAGAGTAGGTAAATCCACCCTGATAAAAGAGTTTTCAAAA
>JAILHX010000149.1 GCA_024695565.1 Saccharofermentans sp.
GGCTATGCGGCTGATCTGTAAAACCACGATGGCGGGTTGCGATTGATGCTCGGGCAAAATCCTGGCGTTTTTGACGCTCTTTCCGCCCGGAATCACGCCATTTGGACTCAATTTGCATTTTTCCGGGCGTTTTTCACCCGATATACGCCCGAGTTCACGCCCGCACGACTATGGCGTGGAACATAAAAGACCGCCCCAAGCGGAGCGTCCCTCATAAACGCAATCAAATAAAACGGAAACTCACCCCGCGTTCAAGTACACCTCTTCCCTCAAGTGGAAGCCGCTGTCGATGATAACTTCGTCCAAGTTATCGATGGTAACGGCTGTCGGTTCGATCGCGATGTAGGCGATGTCCTTTGAGCCGTCGAAAAAGATGTCGATGTTCTCGAGCGACTGGCCTGCAGCGAGCTTTACTGCACACTCGGCAGCAAGGCGCGCGAGCTTTTCCACCGGCTTATAGACGGTAACGAGCTGTGTGCCTTCGACCAGTCTCTGGCAGGCTTCGAGATCGCCGTCCTGGCCGGTAACGTAGATGTTGCCCGCAAAGCCTCTCTCAGCAAGAGCGTGGATCGCTTCACCTGCGAGCGCATCGTTGCCGCACATGATCGCGTCTGCCTCGGCGATCTCGTCGAAGTTGTCGCTGACAAATTCGTAAGCGAGCTCGGGTCTCCAGTTCTCGCAGTTGTACTTGAGCGAGACGTTCATGTTGTGTTCGTTACATACGGAATCAAAGCCGTTCATGACCTGGGCAACGTTGTAGTCGGTCTCAGGTCCCATGATCTCAACGATCGTACCACCGTCTTCGACGTTGTCGCAGATCGCCTGAGCCATCTGCTTGCCTACTGCCTCGTTGTCGAAAGAGATGTAGAGATCGGCACCCGCATTTCTAACAAGTCGGTCGTAACAGATGATCGGGATGCCCTTGTTCTTGGCTTCCTTGAGCACGTCAGCCAAAGCCTCGGCATCGGCGGTGATGATGACTATCGCATTAACGCCTATGTCAATAAAGTACTTTATCTGGGAGATCTGCGTCTCAACGTCGCCGCCCGCGGACTGCACGTTGACTTCGGCGCCGAGTTCATTGGCGGTCGATACGAAGACGTCGCGGTCTCTGGTCCACCGCTCGATAACGAATGAGTCGAACGAGAATCCGATCAGGCATGAGCTGTTCTCGGTCGTCGGCGTGACGTCCTTGTTCTCAGGCCGGCTGCAGCCGGTGCACATTAATAACAGAAGTGACAGTGCGCAGATCAGCGCTATTACTTTTCTCATCATCTTTTACCATCCTTGTACTCTGTCGGAGTAACGCCAGTGTTCTTCTTGAATATACGGCTGAAGTAGTTCGGATCGGAATACCCTACTTCCGAACAGATCTCCTTCATGGACTTGTTCGTGCCTTCGAGAAGTTCGCGCGCCTTGTTGACTCTGACGCCCGTGATGTAGTCGGTGAACGTGACACCCGTCTGCGTCTTGAATACCTTGCTGAAGTAGAAGGGGCTGATATCGTACATGCCTGACAGGTCGTCCAATGAGATGTCTTCCCGGAAGTTCTGGTCGATGTATTTTTTAGCCTTCTCTGCGACATCTTCGGTCTTCGCGGCGTTGGCTGCGTTGATCATGTTGACGGCGCGCTCGATGTGCGAGAGGAACCACAGACGCAGTTCGTCGTAGCTCTTCATGCGGTTTATCTCGGGCAGGTATTCGCTTCTTGAGAGGAAGTGATAGACGTGACCGCCGTTGCTGTATGCGAGGCGCTCAGCCCAGAGGACGAACTCTAGCACCTTGAGGCAGATGTCGCTCATCTGGCCGCCCGAACGCTTCTCCATCCAGTCGAAGAACAGGCTCGCCTGCTCAGCGGCTTTCTGCGTGTCACCCTGCGTGATCGCGTCGAAAAGGTCTTTCTCTATCTTGAGCGGATAGTCCGTATCGTATTCGCATCCTTCGGGCAGGTCGACGCTCTCGGCGACGGTGTGCTTTGTGGTTGCGAGGACTGACAATGCTTCGGCGTAAGAATCAGCCATGTTCTCCATGGGTTTGACGGAGCCTATGCCGATCCTGAAGTCGATGCCAAGTGCGACGGACAGCTCTTCCTGGGCTTTCTTTGCCGACTCGACGATCTTCTCGTATTCTTCGGGCGTGATGGTGCTTTTCGCGCACGGGATAAGAACAGGGATCTTGTTGCCCATGACAGAGCCCGTGATGCACTTGAAGTTATCGCTTATAACGAGCAGGACGGTCTCGTAGTTCTTCTGCGTCTTGACACTCGCGGGGACCGCGCCGCGCATGTATCCGCCGGGCTCCCTGTCGCCGCCTATGACGGCAAGCATGAGACCGTACTCTTCGTCGATCCCCAGGATCTTTTTGTATTCTTCGATGTTTTCCTTGAAGTGTTCGTGCGACAGGAGGTCCTGGATCAGGCCGTTCTCGACGATCGGAACGATGGAATCGAGCTTCTCCTTGATCTCGAGTTCGCGTGATCTCTGCTCGCGGACACGGTCGACTTCTGCCATTGCTTTCTTAAGGACTGCGACGATCTGTGACTTGTCGAAGGGCTTATTGACGTAGTCGATAACGCCCAGGTTCAGAGCCTGCTTCGCGTAGTCGAACTTATCGTACGCGGAGATCACGACGAAAACGATGTTGGGGTTGGTGCGTCGGATCTCTTTCATCGCGTCGATGCCGTTGATGCCCGGCATCCTGATGTCCATGAGCGCTATGTCAGGGCGCACCTCGTCGGCAAGCTCGATGACGTGTCTTCCGGTCTTGGCCTCATAAGTCTCGCACAATCCCGGAAACTCTTTATCTACTATGAACTTTAAGGATTCTCTTACGATTCCTTCGTCATCTGCGAGCAAAAGCTTATACATTGCCTGCCTCCATCGGTATCTTTATCGTTACGTGTGTTCCTTCGTTCTTCTTGCTCTTGATCTCGAAAACTTCCCTGTTGTTGTAATGCAGATCAAGTCTCTCCATAACATTCGTTATGCCGACGCCTCTAGTCTCAGAAGGCTTCTTTTCGTTGCTCATGATCTTCTCGATGATGTCCTCATCGGTGCCGATCCCGTTGTCGCTTACTCGGATGCAGCAGTTATCACCTTCGCGGTAGACTGCGAGCGTGATCCTGCCTTCGCCCGGCTCTAAGTCCTTAATGCCGTACTTGATCGAGTTCTCGACCAAAGGCTGGATGATCATGGAGGGAACGGTTACGTCAAGAAGGCTCTCGTCTATGTCCTTCTCGAAAACTATCTCTCCGGCAAATCTTACGTTAAGGATATACATGTAAGAATCAACGAGCTCGATCTCCTCCGAGAGCTTAACGGTCTCGCTGTTCTTTTTAACATTATATCGGAAGAAGTCAGCCATGTTCCTGATGTACTCGACCGTCCTGTCGGCACCCTCCATCATGGCGAGCTGCGCGCCCGCATTGAGCGTATTGAACAGGAAGTGCGGATTGATCTGCGACTGCAGGTACTTGAGCTGCGCATCCTTAAGGTGCGTCTCCATCAGGAGGTTCTTCTCCTTCATCTCACTCTGCGTGATGAGCTGCGTCCTGATACGCGCGATGTAGTCCTTGATGGAAGCGAGCATTCCGTTAAATGCCCTCGTCACCTTACCGACTTCATCGTCTGATATTACTTCGAGCGGTTCAACGTCCTCGGGGTTGCCGTGCGAGATCTCTTCGGCCTTTGCAGAGAGCCTCGTAAGCGGTCTCGTGATCGTGTTCGTCAGAATGATAAGTAAGAGGATGTTCATGACCGATGCCACCAGGAAGATGAGCATGCTCATGAGCTCCGTATATCTCAGTGAATTAACGAGTGCATTGTAGTTCTCGGAGTTCGTTCTGAACTGTTCGTTATTGACCGAATAGATGTAAGTGCTTAAGTAATCTTTTATCTTCGTGCACTCATTGTATTTAGCAGTGTATTCATCGATGTTCCTACCACGCTTTGCCTGTACCGCTTCGTCCGCGGTCTTAAGATATGTGTCGATCATGTTCCTGATGTCGCGCTCTGCAAGCTTTACGTTGTTGTCCGTAACGTTGCTGTTGAGATCGTTCATCATCAGTCTCATGCTCTGCGAAGATGCGTAGTAGAGCTCCAAGTCATCCGTGCCCTTGGTCTCCAAGTAACCCGTAAGACCCTGGTGTATCTCGTTTAAGTTATCGGTCAACTGGTTCAAACTGATGTTACTCGAGAATACCGTATTGATCTTATCGAGCGCCTGGTTGAGGTTAACGTAGATGAAGATGTTGACGCCCATCGCAATGACGGATGTCACGAGGAATACCGCGACAAGCTTACGGGAGATCTTCATGTTGGCAAAGAAATTAGCCGCCGCCATTATCAGTATCCTCCACTCTGTACTCAGAGATGTTGTCGCGGTTTATAAGCAGATATTTGGAGCTGTAATACTCACTTACAAAACCTGAATTGTAGTACTCGTTAAGAGCATCGACGCACTGCTTTGCAACGACGTTCGCCTCGATTGCAAATGTCGCATAAACAGAACCTCTGTCGATGGCCTTCAATATCGTCTCGGAATCAAAATAACCGAGCACCGTAACCTGACCTACCAGGTTCTTATCGACGATGCACTGGTAAACACTCTCGCTCGTACGGTCATTAAGACTGATGATAACGTCCGGATTCTCATCAAGACTGTCCAGAAGATTCGTAACGTCCTCCTGTGCAGAGAAGGGCGATGAAGCATCAACGACACTCGTCGTAACAGTGATCCTTTTGTCAGCAACTGATTCCTGGATGCCTGAGTAAATGAAGTCATCCGCATTGCCGTCATCACGGTCAAGCAGAACCAAAACCTTGAGCGGATATGTGTTTTTGTCTGACGCGATCTTCACAAGTTCTTCGCCGTACTCGGTTCCCAGACTGTAGTTGTTAAGACCTACAAAACTCTTTCTCGTGGAGTCGCAGTCGGTCAGCACCGTTATGACCGGGATCCCGTTTGCCGTCGCTTTATCGATGAGCGCAACGGTCTCGGCGGAGTCGTCGCCCTCAACGATTATTCCGTCAACCTTGGAACTGATCGCGATATTGAGCCTGTCTGCCTTCGAATATCTCGTCGACAGATTCTGTCCCGTCATCTCGACATAGCAGCCGTTCTCTGCGGCATACGCCGAGATCTCTTTATAGATACTGGTAGACAGCTGGCTGTCCGGATCTTCGGGAATATAAGCATAGAGCCTGTGGTACTCGGTGAAGTCTTCTTCCTGCACGCGGCCTAAGCTGTTGATCATATCTTTGTAGTAGAAAAGTCCTGCCACGGTCGCGAAAAAAAGAACGAGCACGATGCTCGCCAATATAGTGACCGCTATCCTGTTCTTAGAGACCTTCATCGCCACTCATTATACTCCATGCGCGTTTACTTGTCGCATGCGTGCACGCACGTATAAAAACGGCGGAAGCACTCACTGCCCCCGCCGCTATTCATTCGTTTATCATTGCCCGATCACTCGTCTATTGCCGGCGCATCGTTATTCAGTTCTTCGAACTTCTGCCTTACAGAAGGCGCATTCTTCGTGAGCTTCTTAATGGACAGATCGTCTGCCTTGTCGTTGGCAAGACGCAGGTTGTTCTCGGAAGACTGAAGGGCCTTCTTGACCTTCTCGAGGTGATCGATCGTCTTGTCGATCTCGTCGATAGCGGTCTGGAACTTCTCTGATGCGATCCTGTAATTGCGGCCGAAAGCATCCTTAAATTCCTGCATGTTGGTCTCGAAGTTTACGAGGTCAAGCTGCTGGTTCCTGACGACTGCAAGCTCTCTCTGATACTGCAGTGAATTGAGCGCAGCGTTCCTCAGGAGCGTGATCATGGGAATGAAGAACTGGGGCCTTATCACATACATCTTCGGATACTTGTAGGAGACATCAACGATGCCGTTGTTATAGTAGTCGTTATCACTCTCAAGAAGCGAAACCAGAACTGCATATTCGCAGTGCTTCTCATTCCTGTCCTTGTCGAGTTCCTTGAAGAAATCTTCGTTCTTGTGCTTGGTTGCAGTAGTATCCATCTCGTTCTTCATCTCGAACATGATGGAGATGAACTCAACGCCTTCAGGATCTGCTTCCCTGAAGATAAAGTCGCCCTTGCTTCCTGTCTCGCTCACCTGGTTGTCCTTCTCGAAATATGCATTCGGGAAAGCCGTCATACGAAGGCTGTTGAACTGGTTCTGGCAGTGCTGCTCCAAGCTCTCGCCTACCATCTTGGTAGACTGGCGGGCCTTCAGATCCTTGTAGTAATCGATCTGGTCATCTTTGAGCTTAAGCTGGTTCTTGTAATTCTCTTCGAGATTCTTCTCCTTAAGAGCACTCTCAGTCTTCTGGTTATCGATCGCGCTCTTAAGCTTAATGATCTCAGCTTCCTTCTCTGCAAGGATCTTGTCCTTGCCGCTGACAGCTTCCGTGATGGCAAGCTTCTGCTGCGAATCATTCATCGCAAGCCTGTTCTTAAGCTCTGCGATCTCCATGTCCTTCTCGGCAAGAACCTTATCCTTATTGGTCAGAGCAGCATTATAGTTCTTCTCCTGCTCCATCTGGGCCATCTTGATATCATTCTTGTTCTTCTCTTCCAACTCCCGGGCACGCTTGTGGAGTTCATCTTCAAAAGCTTCATTCCTTACCTGGCTTAAAAGCTCGGCATAACCTGACTCATCGACCTGAAAAACTTCGCCGCACTTGGGGCACTTGATCTCATGCATACTGACCGGTCTCCTCTCTGTTCAAACTATTATGGTTCAATTATATTCCATTTGCGGTCAGTTAATCGGCCAATAAACGGACTTTGTCCCCGGGGGCTGAGAGGTTGAGACGGGTTGAGAAGACGGCTGCCCTCTTGTTTGATTATCAGCCGCCCAAGTTCTTCAGGCTGCGGGCGGCTTATTTATGTCTCTTCTCGTAGTCGTCGCGGATCTCGCTGAGCATCTCGTCGGAATCGAACGCTGCGCCCATTGCCTCTGCGGAACATGCTTTTCGCGCACATGCAACCATCTTGCTCATTACCTTGTAGTTAAGCGCCGTTCCGGCACTGTCACACTCATATGTTACCGCTCTGCTCTTGTCAACGCCGAACCTGTTTGCAACGCTGACTGCGTCGATGTTCGCGCCGAGGAAAATGAACTCCCAGTTGTACTTCTCTTTCTGACGCTCGACCATCTTCTTTACCTTGTCGTAGGTGTAGTTTCTGCTCGAGTTCTCCATGCCGTCAGTCGTGATGATGAACAGCGTCTTCTCCGGAACGTCTTCGCTTCTGGCATACTTGTGGACGTTGCCGATGTGATGGATCGCGCCGCCGATCGCATCAAGGAGTGCCGTCGAACCTCTGACATAGTATTCCTTCTCTGTGATGGGCCCGATCTTATCAAGCGGGATCCTGTCGTGCAGGACCTCTGTCTGGCCGTCGAAAAGCACCGTCGATATCAGCGCTTCCCCGTCTTCTTCCTTCTGCTTTGCTATCATGGAGTTGTAGCCTCCGATCGTGTCTGATTCAAGTCCGCTCATTGAACCGCTGCGGTCCAAAATAAATACGATTTCCGTCAATCCCTTTTTCATTTTACTTTCCTCACTTTCTTTGCCGCTCATGTCTGCGGCTTGTTTGATCGTGGCTTCAGTATATGAACTTTTAAGGGGTGACAGGTCGCCTGTCAGGCGACATTTGAAGCGCCTGGAAAACATACCATATATGATATGGAAATCAGCATTTGAAAATGCCTAAAAACCATAGCATATAAGCTATGGAAATCAGCATCAGAAAAAGCCCGGAAATTATAGGATAGATCCTATGGAAATCAGACACCGCCAGCTACGGTATTTTTATCCTATCAGCGGTTCGTCGTGATCGAAAAGCGCTATGTTGATCGTCATGAAATCATAGACTTCGTTCTCGATAAAATACTCGATGATAAGATCGAACTTGCTAGAAGGCGAGAACGCATAACCGGCCCTGGCGATGAAGTCTTTTGTCTCATCGAGATTGAGCCTTAACGCCAGTGCAAACGCGACAGCCGTCGTCTTCTTCGGCTTATAATCCTTGTTGGACCTGATCTTCGAGAACAGCTTCCTGTCAACGTTTGCGCGCTTATAAACTTCAGTGTCTTCGTAGCCTTTCTCAGTGATCATGCGGAGCAGGCTCTCAGACCACGTCTCCGACAGATTCTTCATCACGTCATCAAGAGACCTCTTTGCCTGCATCTTGGGAGAAGCCGGAGCTGCCATTGCCGCACCGGCAGCTGCAACCGGCGAAGCAGGCGCAGCATGCTCAGGCGGAGGCGCCATTCTGCACTCTTCTTCTCTTGCCAACATCCTACTGTTAAGAAACCTGAACCGCTCTTCTTTCCTGCGTCTTCTTGCGTCTTCTGCCGGCTCTTCTGCCGCATCTTCAAAAACAGCTTCAGAATCTGATATAGCATTTCCGAATCCGTATTCCTCATCTGTCTTTGCTTCAACATAATGGTCGTCGATAAACTGGTCGATTCCCGCAAATATCTTTCCGGACAACGCGAACGATTCGTTGTCAAAAACAACGAGCGTAATGCTCATCTCATTCTCAGATAAGAAGCTGCTGAACACAGACGTTGCGATCTGCAGAGCGTCGGCCTTCGGGAACCCGTAAACGCCAGTTGCGATCAGGGGGAATGCGATGCTCTCAACACCCAGTTCAAGAGCTTTATTGAGGCAGTTGACATAGCAGTTCCTAACGACTTCTTTCTCGCCCTTATCACCGCCCTGCCAGACAGGTCCGACGGTGTGAAAAATGTATTTTGCTTCAAGGTCAAAAGCGGGCGTAACAGCTACGCTGCCTTCTTCGATCATGCCTATCTTTCTGCGCGCTTCAAGGAGCTTGTCTGCGCCTGCCGCAGCATAGATCGCGCTGTCGGTCCCTGCCATGCAGACAGGTTCAGGATTGGCAGTGTTTACGATAGCGTCGGCGGTGATTTTCGTGATGTCATTACGGATGATTTGAAATGCCATATTAAAGCCCCTTTGTTCAGAATCAGATGCTTCTATTATAGCCGCACGATCAAATGTGACAAACGTGTAAGGAAATGGTAAGCAGATTCAATGGAGCGGGGACAGGCCCCCGGCCTATACTGTGGCTAACTTGAACGGTAGGAGAATAAGCCATGCGACTGCTCGATCTGAATAAACTGAGGCACCGCCCTAAAATTGCCTGAATCTTAAGGAAATCTTAAGGTATTTGCCGCAACTTTTTTAAACTTTGTGTGCAATAATGTTGCGCGGGGAGAGAATCTTATGGAAACTATTCGAATCATCAACTTCATCATCACGGCTGTCTTTGCCGTCTGTTACTCATATCAGTTCATCTACGTTCCGATCTCGCTTTGGATGCAGCACCGCGAAAAGAAGGCGAAGCAAACTGCAAGCAAATCCGACAGCGAGCTTTGCGCAAGGAACCTCAAGCGTTACGCGGTCCTCATCTGCGCCCGTAACGAAGAGAACGTGATCGGAGACCTCATCGACAGCATCAACGATCAGACATATAAGGGCGAAGTAACTACATTCGTCATGGCAGATAACTGTACCGACAGGACATACGATGTTGCTAGCGAACACGGCGCAGTCGCATATGTCAGAAGCTCAAAAGACAAGATCGGCAAGGGTTACGCGTTAGAAGCGCTCCTTAAGGAGATCCGCAGGGATTATCCGATCGGATTTGACGGATATTTTGTTTTCGACGCCGACAACGTATTATCACCCAACTACATCGAAGAGATGTACAAGTGCAACCTCGAAGGCAACGAAGTCATCACATCCTACCGCAACACCAAAAACTACGGAGACAACTGGATCAGCTCAGGCTACGGCCTCTGGTTCTTAAGAGAGACGATGTATCTTAACTACGCAAGATACAAGATCGGGGCTTCAGCTGCCATCTCGGGAACGGGTTTCTTCTTCTCCGATTCAGTCTTAAGAGACATCGGCGGCTGGCCATTCCACCTGCTCACGGAAGATATCGAATTCACCATCAACCGCGTCTGCAAAGGCCGCAAGATAGCCTTTTGCAGAAGCGCCGTCTTCTACGACGAGCAGCCCACTTCGATCAGGCAGTCATTCACTCAGCGCATGCGCTGGGCGCGCGGCTACATCCAGGTGTTCAGGCACTATGGAAAGAACCTCATCTCAGAGACATTCCGCGGGAACTTCGCAGCATTCGACATGGCAATGAACATCATGCCTGCGTTCCTTCTCACCGCTACTTCGATCACGTGCAATCTCCTCTACGGCGTCATCGGCGCGGTCACCGGCGGCGACATCACGATCGCACTGTGGTCACTGTTTGAGACGATCATCAACGCGTGCGCACTGCTCGTGGTACTGGGCGGCATCACGCTCATCACGGAGTGGAAGAACATTCACTGCGGCCCAGCCAGAAAGATCTTCTCGGTCTTCTCTTTCCCTGTCTTCATGCTCACCTATATCCCGGTCGCATTCGCCGCGCTCTTTGTTAATCCCGGCTGGAAGCCCATCAAGCACAAGGCCACGACTTCCGCGATCAGGACAGAGTTAACACAGCGTGAATCACGAAGGGAGATATCCTGATCCGGGAGGCGCTTATAAGGCCCTCGAAAAGGGATATTCCTTGATCCGGGGGTTATATTTTTTGCTTAAAAAACATCGAAAGAATATAAGGATCCGCGGGTCCTTATTTTTTTTGCCCAAAACTTGAGGGTGAGGCCTCAAGTTTAGCCTCAAATTTTGAATTCAAGATGAGATTTGAGGGCATATGTGAGGGAGCAGCCGCAAATTTACCCGCAAATTTTGAATACAAGATGAGATTTGAGGGCATATGTGAGGGGGCAGCCGCAAATTTACCCGCGAATTTACTATGGATCCGGCTCTGACTGAAGAAAAATATAAAACTCGAGCCGCGCGGCCACGAGAACTCCCTCTTACGACGGACACCTCTTGCTGCATTTCGAGCAGTCACCGCAGCATGAAGAACCCTTCTTTTTGCGGACGATTGCAAGCACGACTGCGCCGGCGATCACCAAGGCCAAAACAACGATCAGGATAATATCAACCGGTCTCATAATGCACCTCCGATAAGAAGCATTATCATCCTGAAGAGGAAGCTTACGATCCACGCGAGGACGCACTGCCAGACGACGAGGGTTATAGCCCACTTCCAGCCGAGTTCACGCTTGACTGAAGCGATGGCTGCAACGCAGGGCGTGTAGAGGAGGCTGAATATCAGAAGTGTGCCTGCTTCAACTGCGCCGAGGACTGAAGTGATGCCGCCCTCTGCGCCGAACAGGACTTCAAGAACTGATACGACGCTCTCTTTTGCCATGAAGCCGCTGATAAGTGATGTCGTGATGCGCCAGTCTCCGAGGCCCAGAGGCTGCATCAGGGGCGCGATGAAGCCGGAGATTAATGCCATGATGCTCGTTGAAGAATCGGTGACGAGGTTGAATCTTGTATCGAAGCTCTGCAGGAACCATACGACAACAGTCGCGATGAGGATAACCGAGAACGCTTTCTGCAGGAAGTCTTTTGCCTTCTCCCACATGAGCTGGATGGTGCTTCGAAGCGACGGGAGTCTGTAATTCGGAAGCTCCATGACAAAAGGCGCGGCTTCGCCCTTGAAGAGCACCTTCTTATACACGAATGCGATGAGTATGCCGATAACGATGCTGAGAAGATAAAGGCCCGTCATTATGAGTCCTCCCTGCGCCGGGAAGAACGAGCTTACGAAGAATGCGTAGATCGGGAGCTTCGCGGTGCAGCTCATGAACGGCGTGAGGATTATGGTCATCTTCCTGTCTCTGTCAGACGGCAGTGTCCTCGTCGACATGACCGCGGGAACCGTGCATCCGAAGCCGATGAGGAGCGGGACGATCGAACGGCCGGAAAGACCGATCTTACGGAGGAGCTTATCCATGAAGAACGCGATCCTCGCGATGTATCCGCTGTCCTCCAAGAGCGATAGGAAGAAGAACATTACGACGACGATCGGCAGGAAGCTTAATACGCTTCCGACGCCCTCGAAAATACCATCGATTATAAGACTGTGTATTACGTCATTAACGCCGCCCGCAACGAGCGCTTTTTCCGTTATCCCGGTTAAGAATTCAATGCCAAGTTCCAAAAGCCACTGAAGCCCTGCGCCGATGACGTTGAACGTTAAGAAGAACACCAGTCCCATTATGAGAATGAAGATCGGGATCGCGGTAAATCTTCCTGTTAAGATCTTATCGACTTTCTCGCTTCTTAAGCGCTCTTTGTTCTCGACGGGCTTTGTCACGCACTGGCCAACGAGCTGCATTATGTAGCTGAATCTCATGTCTGCAACAGCAGCTGCAGGGTCAAGACCCGACTTCTTCTCAACCTTGACTCTGATGTGCTCTAAGAGGTCTTTCTCGTTCTCATCAAGATCTAATTTAGCCAGGATCAGATTGTCGCCTTCGAGCGCCTTACACGCTGCAAATCTGAGCGGCAGGCCGCAAGTCTTTGCTTTCTCTTTGATAAGGTGTTCAACGGCGTGGATCGATGAGTGAACGGGGCTGCCTTCGGGGCAGAAATCCTGCTCTAGGGGCTTCTCGCAGTACTTCGCGATGTGAAGCGCGTGAGTAATAAGTTCTCCTATGCCCTGGTTCTTCGCAGCCGAGATCGGAACGACCGGAACGCCTAAGATCTCCTCCATAAGGTTGATGTCGACTGAACCGCCGTTGCCTGTAAGTTCGTCCATCATGTTGAGTGCGACGACGACCGGTCGGTCAGTCTCAAGAAGCTGCATCGTAAGATAGAGGTTGCGCTCGATATTTGTTGAGTCAACGATGTTGATTATCGCGTCAGGCTTGTCATCTAAGACGAAGTCGCGGGACACGATCTCTTCCTTCGAATAAGGTGACATCGAGTAGATGCCCGGAAGGTCGGTAATTACTGTTTTGGGGTGGCCGATGATGGCGCCGTCCTTGCGGTCTACCGTAACGCCCGGGAAGTTTCCTACGTGCTGGTTGGAGCCCGTCAGGCGGTTAAATAACGTAGTCTTTCCGCTGTTCTGGTTGCCGACCAAAGCAAACGATAAAACGTGATCGTCAGGCAGAGGCTTTTCGTTCTTTTTGTCGTGGTGGATACCGGGCTCGCCGAGATTCGGGTGCGCGGTCTTTGTCTTGGTCTTGGTCCTGGTCTCCGGTTCGGTCTTCTTATCAAGGAGCTTTACCGCAATCTTGCCGGCGTCGTCCAGACGGAGGGTCAGTTCATAACCGTGGATCCTGACCTCAACGGGGTCTCCCATCGGCGCGAACTTGACTATCGTGATCTCTGCTCCGGGAATTATTCCCATGTCCAGGAAATGCTGCCTGAGAGCGCCTTCGCCTCCGACGCTTACTACGGTGCAGCTCTCGCCTGCCTTGAGCTGCCCTAAATTCATGCTTTTTTCCTGTGAATCACCCATAAGTCGTCCTCTTTTCGAGAGCCATTATAGTTAGCCGGTGCTAACCTGTCAATCAGATTATAGTTAGCAACGGCTAACCTGTCAACTTCTGACGGCGGTTTTTCTTACAAAGGTCCTGCCTTTCCGTCATTCAAAAATGTAAATGTTAAGGTATACTTGCTTCTGTATGGTCTTAAAA